>JAYSSN010000370.1:0-2989 GCA_043720555.1 Rhodobacterales bacterium
TGCTCGATATGAAGGAGCGCGGCGGTATCTCCATCGTCAAGATGACCGACGGCAGCGCAGGAATGCATGCAATCTTCGAGCCTGGCTGGACCTGGGAGGCTGACGAAAAGCCGCTTCTTGGCTCGCCGGACTCTTGCCCCATGCGGCACACCGGTTATTGCATCTCGGGCAGGCTCGTGGTCCGCATGGTCGACACGGGTCTTGAGACGCACATCAGTACAGGCGACTTCTTCGAGATCCCGCCGGGGCATGACGCCTATGTCGACGGCGCCGACCGGGTCGAACTGATTCTGTTCGCGCCGCCCGAGCATCAGCACTGACGAACCGCTTATTCCAGATTGAGTCAGAAGACCGAAGATCCTGAACAAATGACGGAGAAAACCAATGGACGCCATGACGATACGGACAACCAAAGGACGCGGGATGCTGTACGACAGCATTCTGGACACCGTCGGCGACACGCCCGTGGTGCGGATCAACAACCTCGCTCCACAGGGAGTGCGGGTCTATGTCAAGGTCGAGTCGTTCAACCCGGCAGCCTCGGTCAAGGACCGGCTGGCGCTGAACATCATCGAGGCGGCAGAGCGTTCGGGTGCGCTGAAACCCGGTCAAACCGTGGTCGAGGCGACCAGCGGCAACACCGGCATCGGGCTGGCAATGGTCTGCGCACAAAAGGGCTATCCGCTGGTTGTCACCATGGCCGACAGCTTTTCGGTCGAACGGCGGCGGCTGATGCGGATGATGGGGGCCAAGGTGGTGCTGACGCCACGGGCGCAGAAAGGCACCGGCATGTATATGAAGGCGGTCGAACTGGCCGAAAAACACGGCTGGTTCCTCGCCCGCCAGTTCGAGACTGCCGCGAACGCCGATATCCACGAGGCCACCACGGCGCGCGAGATCATCGGCGATTTTGCCGGTGACCGACTGGACTATGTGGTGACCGGATATGGCACTGGCGGCACGGTGACCGGGCTGGCGCGCGTGTTGCGCAAAGAACGCCCCGAAACCCGGATCATCCTGACCGAGCCCGCCAATGCGCAACTGGTGGGCAGCGGTGTGGTGCAACAGCGCAGCGCGGGGGGCGGTCCAGCCGCCAGCCACCCCAGTTTTGAGCCACATCCGATTCAGGGCTGGACACCGGATTTCATCCCGAACGTCCTGCAGGAATGTCTCGACAGCGGAGGCTATGATGACCTGATCCCGGTCACCGGTGCCGATGGCATCGCCTGGGCGAAAAAGCTGGCGCAGCGGGAGGGGATTCTGACCGGCATCTCGGGGGGTGCGACGTTCGCTGTGGCGATGGGGATCGCGGCGCGTGCGGAACCGGGGGCGGTGATCCTCGCGATGCTGCCCGACACCGGCGAACGCTACCTGACGACGCCGCTTTTCGCCGACATTCCCGAAGACATGGATGCGGACGAGGCGGCGCTGTCGCAGTCGACCCCCGGCTTTCAGATGGGCTGACATCGTCGCGGGCGGGGCAGCGGCAAGGAGCACCACATGACGGCGCAGGAAATGACCATCACCGAAGAAACCCTCGACCCGGCCGACTGGGCCGGGGCCCGGGCGCTGGCGCACCGGATGGTGGATGATGCCATCGACCATCTGCGCGGAGTGCGCGACCGGCCGCTGTGGCATGAGATGCCTGCGTCGGTGCGTGCCAGTTTTGCCGGCCCGCTGCCGCAGGGGCCGCTGCCGCTTGAAGTGGTTTATGCCGACATCACCGCCCATCTGCTGCCGCATCCGATGGGCAACATCCATCCGCGGTTCTGGATGTGGTACATGGGAGCCGGAAACTTCACCGGCGCGCTGGGCGATTTTCTGGCTGCGATTGACGGCTCGAACCTTGGCGCCGGCAACATGGCCGCCGGTCTGGTGGACCGCCAGGTCACCGGCTGGATCAGGGAGATGATGGGATTTCCCGAAGGATCCAGTGGCACCCTGGTCAATGGCGGGTCGATGGCCAACATCATCGGCCTGATGGCGGCGCGCAATGCGATGGCCGGGGTCGATCTGCGACAGGACGGCGTCGCGTCGATGCCGCAGCCGTTGCGGTTCTACGCCTCGGATCAGGTCCATAGTTGCCACTACAAGGCAATGAACTTGCTGGGGCTGGGGAAAACGTCGCTGTGCAAGATACCATCTGATGACGCATTCCGCATGGATGTCGGCAAGCTAAAAGCGATGATCCATGCAGATCGCTCCTGCGGCGTCCGTCCGGCCGGTGTGATAGCCACTGCGGGCACCACCAACACCGGCTCCATCGACGATCTGGCGGCCATCGCCGATCTTTGTGAGGGCGAGGGGATCTGGCTGCATGTCGATGGCTGTATCGGCGCGCTGATCGCCATTGCGCCGAAAAACCGCCATCTTGTCGCGGGCATCGAACGGGCGGATTCTCTGGCACTTGATCTGCACAAGGGGCTGCATGCACCGTTTGATGTCGGCTGCGCCCTGGTGCGGGATCGCCGTCTGCATCGTCAGACCTTTGCCGAAGACGCCGAATACCTGCAGAACATGTCACGCGGGATCGCGGCGGCAGAGCATCTGCACGACTACAATCTGGACACGTCGCGCGGCTTTCGGGCGCTGAAAATCTGGATGATGCTCAAGGAACACGGGGCGGAAAAGTTTGGACGGTTGATTGATCAGGGCATTGCGCAGGCGCAGTATCTGGCCGGGCTGATCACGCGCGAACCCATGCTGGAACTGATGGCGCCGACCGTGACCGACATCGTCTGCTTTCGCTACAATCCCGGCGGGCTGAACGAGGCCGCGCTGCGCGATCTGAACATCGAAATCATGCTGCGCCTGCAGGAAACCGGCATCGCCGCGCTTTCGGACACCACCATCCACGGCCAGCACTGTCTGCGCGCCGCGATCTGCAATCACCGCACGACGCGGGCCGATCTGGATTTGCTGGTGACCGAAGTGCTGCGGACCGGCAGGCAGGTTGGAGCGACAACCGGCAAAGGACGCGAGAACGCCG
>JAYSSN010000371.1:0-7633 GCA_043720555.1 Rhodobacterales bacterium
AGTGCGTCGTCGATCCGGATACCCAGACCGCGCGCGGCCCAGCCCATGTGGGTTTCCAGAATTTGTCCCACGTTCATCCGCGACGGCACGCCGAGCGGATTGAGAACGATGTCAACGGCGGTGCCATCAGCCAGGAACGGCATGTCCTCAATCGGGACGACCTTCGAGACGACACCCTTGTTGCCGTGACGTCCGGCCATCTTGTCGCCCGGCTGCAGCTTGCGCTTCACCGCGACAAAGACTTTGACCATCTTCATCACACCCGGAGGCAGATCGTCGCCACGACGGACCTTTTCCACCTTGTCTTCAAACCGGTGATCGAGGGCGCGCTTTTGCGCCTCGTACTGGTCATGCAGGGCTTCAACGTCTTTCGCATCGGACTCTTCGCCCAAGGCAAGCTGCCACCACTGGCCGCGCGACAGCGTGCCCAGCAGTTCGTCATCAATCGTGGACCCGGTCTTGATGCCTTTCGGGCCTTTGACAGCCGTCTTGCCCATCACCAGCGCCTTCAGGCGCGAATAGATGTTGCGTTCCAGAATGGTCAGCTCGTCGTCGCGGTCGCGCGCCAGCCGTTCGACTTCTTCCCGCTCGATCTGCAGCGCGCGTTCGTCCTTGTCGACACCGTGACGGTTGAAGACGCGGACTTCGACGATGGTCCCAAAGGCCCCCGGCGGCAGGCGCAAGGACGTATCGCGCACGTCCGATGCCTTTTCGCCGAAGATGGCGCGCAGCAATTTTTCTTCCGGTGTCATCGGCGATTCACCCTTGGGGGTGATCTTGCCGACCAGAATGTCGCCCGGCTGCACTTCGGCACCGATATAGACGATACCTGCTTCATCCAGGTTACGCAGGGCTTCTTCGCCGACGTTCGGGATATCGCGGGTGATTTCCTCTGGCCCCAGTTTCGTATCGCGGGCCGCCACTTCGTATTCCTCGATATGGATCGAGGTAAACACGTCGTCGCGCAGGATGCGTTCCGAAATCAGGATGCTGTCTTCATAGTTGTAGCCATTCCACGGCATGAACGCGACGACGATGTTCCGGCCGAGGGCGAGTTCGCCCATGTCGGTGCAAGGGCCATCCGCCACCACTTCGCCGCGCATCACGGTATCGCCCACCTTCACAAGCGGACGCTGGTTGATGCAGGACGACTGGTTCGACCGCTTGAACTTGCGCAGACGATAGATGTCGACGCCCGGCTCGCCCGGTTCCAGCATTTCGGTGGCGCGAACGACGATACGGGTCGCATCAACCTGGTCGATCACGCCTGCGCGGCGGGCCATGATGGCAGCGCCGCTATCACGCGCAACGACTGCTTCAATGCCGGTGCCGACAAAAGGCGCATCCGATTGCAGCAACGGTACCGCCTGACGCTGCATGTTCGAGCCCATGAGGGCGCGGTTGGCGTCGTCGTTTTCAAGGAACGGGATCAGCGATGCTGCGACCGAAACAAGCTGTTTTGGCGAGACGTCGATCAGGTCGATCGCGTCGGGCGGGTTCAGCATGAATTCGCCCGACTTCCGGCTGGAAATCAGATCGTCGGTGAATCGCCCTTCACTGTCCTGCGCGGCGTTGGCCTGCGCCACGGTGTGGCGCATTTCCTCGGTTGCCGACATGTAGATGACCTCATCAGTCACCTTGTTGTCGATCACCTTGCGATACGGTGTTTCGATGAAGCCATACTTGTTCACGCGGGCAAACGTCGCCAGCGAGTTGATGAGGCCGATGTTCTGGCCTTCCGGCGTTTCAATCGGGCACATCCGGCCATAGTGGGTCGGGTGCACGTCGCGGACCTCAAAGCCCGCACGCTCGCGGGTCAGACCGCCCGGCCCCAGCGCCGACAGACGACGTTTGTGCGTCACCTCGGACAAGGGGTTGGTCTGGTCCATGAACTGGCTCAGCTGCGACGAGCCGAAGAATTCACGCACCGCAGCGGCGGCGGGTTTGGCGTTGATCAGGTCTTGCGGCATGATCGTGTCGATTTCGACCGAGGACATGCGTTCCTTGATCGCCCGTTCCATGCGCAGAAGGCCCACGCGATACTGGTTTTCCATCAACTCGCCGACCGACCGCACCCGGCGGTTTCCGAGGTGGTCGATATCGTCAATCTCACCCTTGCCGTCGCGCAGTTCGGTCAGCGCCTTGATGCAGGCGATGATATCGGCGCGGTCCAGCGTGCGCTGGGTATCCGGGCGGCCAAGATCAAGACGCATGTTCATCTTCACACGGCCCACGGCGGACAGGTCATAACGCTCGCTGTCAAAGAACAGCGTGTCGAACAGCTGACTTGCCGCTTCAACCGTTGGTGGCTCACCCGGACGCATGACGCGGTAGATGTCCATGAGTGCGGTGTCGCGCCCCATGTTCTTGTCCACGGCCATTGTATTGCGGATGTAGGGTCCGACGTTGACGTTGTCGATGTCGAGCACGGGGATATCGTCAATCCCCTGATCCAGCAGCAGTTTCAGGCTGCCACCCTTTACGCCGCCATCGCGGTCGTATTCCATCGTCAGTTCGTCACCCGCTTCGACCCAGATTTCGCCGGTTTCTTCGTTGATGATGTCCTTGGCGACATAGCGGCCGAGGATCTGGTCGAACGGCAGCAACAGTTCTGTCACCTTGCCGGTCTTGATCAGATCATTTGCCATGCGAGGCGTCATCTTGTCGCCCGCCTTGCAGATCACCTCGCCGGTGGCAGCATCGACAATATCGAACTGCGGACGGGTGCCGCGCATGCGTTCGGGGAAGAACCGGGTGACCCAACCCTTGTTCTTCAGATGCTTGTAGGACACGGTTTCGTAATAGGCGTCCATGATCTGCTCTTGGCCCATGCCAAGTGCATAAAGCAGCGTCGTCACCGGCAGTTTGCGGCGACGGTCGATGCGCGAAAACACGATGTCCTTGGCGTCAAACTCGAAGTCGAGCCACGATCCGCGATAGGGAATGATCCGGCAGGCAAACAGCAGTTTGCCCGACGAATGGGTCTTGCCCTTGTCATGGTCAAAGAACACGCCCGGCGAACGGTGCATCTGCGACACGATCACGCGTTCGGTGCCGTTCACGATGAACGTACCATTATGTGTCATCAGGGGCATATCGCCCATGTAGACGTCCTGTTCCTTGATGTCCTTGACGGACTTCGCACCGGTGGACTCGTCGACATCAAACACGATCAGGCGCAGCGTTACCTTAAGCGGCGCAGCATAGGTCATGTCGCGTTGCTGGCATTCGTCAACGTCATACTTCGGCTTTTCCAGTTCGTATTTCACGAATTCCAGAACCGAGGTTTCGTTGAAATCCTTGATCGGGAAAACCGATTGGAAAACCCCCTGTATCCCTTCGCCATCCGTAGGCTTGTCGGCTTCGCCAGACTTCAGGAACAGGTCGTATGAGGATTTCTGAACCTCGATCAGGTTCGGCATTTCCAGTACTTCGCGGATTTTACCGAAGTACCGGCGGATGCGCTTCTGGCCAACGTATGCTTGCGCCATGCTTGTGTGCACCTTTCTCGTGTATTGCGTGCGTATGTTCCGTCGGGCCACGGAAAACACGCCGCTTCTACGCTAGGGGGTCTGGCTCCATACCTGCGGTCCGTCCCGTCGGACCGCTCCCGAGCCTGACCGCGCCTGGAGAGGGGCATCCGCGATGCCGCTTTCAAGACGGGTCAGGCTGGGCCCGAAACGTATCGGACCCAGCCACATTCTTATGGTCAGCGGCCTTGCGGCACTGACGGATTACTTCAGTTCGACCTTGGCGCCAGCCTCTTCGAGCTTTTTCTTCATCGCTTCGGCGTCAGCTTTGGTTGCGCCTTCCTTGACCTTGCCGCCAGCCTCGACCAGGTCTTTGGCTTCTTTCAGGCCCAGACCGGTGATGGTGCGCACTTCTTTGATCACGTTGATCTTGTTTGCGCCTGCATCGGTCAGAACGACGTCGAATTCGGTCTGCTCTTCTGCCGGAGCAGCCGCAGCAGCCGCCGGACCAGCAACCATCACAGCGCCGCCTGCAGCGGGCTCGATGCCATACTTGTCCTTCAGGATGGTTTTCAGTTCTTGTGCCTGAAGAAGGGTCAGACCCACAATTTCTTCGGCCAGTTTGTTCAGATCAGCCATTTGCTCATTCCGTTCAGTTAAGATGGGTTCCAACGCGATAGGGACAACCCCTACGCCGGGATTTCCGAAAATCAGGCCGCGGCCTTTTCCTCGATGGTTGACAGGATGCTCGCGATGTTTGCAGCAGGCGCGCCAATGGCCCCGGCAAGGTTTGCAGCAGGTGCACCGATGCTCGACACGATCTGAGCAATCAGCTCATCACGCGACGGCAGGGATGCCACAGCCTTCACACCAGCCTGGTCCAGAACTGTGCTGCCCATTGCCCCGCCAAGGATGATGAACTTGTCGTTCACCTTGGCATAGGCATCCGCAACCTTCGCCGCAGCGACAGGGTCATCGGAATAGGCCATCACAGTCATACCCATGAGCAGGTCACCCATCTTTGCAGCGGGTTTCCCTTCAAGGGCGATCTTGGCGAGCTTGTTCTTGGCAACGCGCACGGACCCGCCCACGACACGCATTTTCGCGCGCAGGTCCTGCATCTCGGCAACCGTGATCCCCGCGTAGTGGGCAACCACTACCACGCCAGAGCTTTCGAAGATCTGGCCGAGTTCGTCGACCACTTTCTCTTTCTGGGCTCTATCCACAGTTTCACTCCAAGTGTGGGGGTTTCCCCCCGGCTCATTTATGCCCCCCCGAAGGGCGGCGTTCGGGTCCGCTTCCGGTTCCCGAGGCCAAGATCACCCGAAGGCGACGTCAATCTCGATCCCCATCTCAGGCAGGATATTAAGGCGTTTGCGCGCCACCGGCCGTCTCGGACAGAACGGGGCGCAGCACGCCCCGCAATCCCGTTGTCACCAACGGGAATTTCGTTTTGCAAGGTGCGCCATCAATGCGCACCCTACGGTGTTGGGTAGGGTGCGCACTCATGGCGCACCCCCGCTGTCAGTTCCCCGTGGCCGAGGTCAGATCGACCGCCACGCCCGGACCCATGGTCGACGCAAGCGAGACCTTCTTCAGGTAAGCGCCCTTGGCACCGGCAGGCCGGGCCTTGGACACGGCATCCACGAAGGCGCGCACGTTTTCGGCCAGTTTGTCGTCCGAGAAGCTGACCTTGCCGATGCCGGCATGCACGACACCCGCCTTTTCGACCTTGAACTGCACTTCGCCACCCTTGGCTGCTTCAACGGCCGTTTTCACGTCCATCGTCACGGTGCCGACTTTGGGGTTCGGCATCAGGTTGCGCGGACCCAGGATTTTGCCCAGGCGACCAACCAGCGGCATCAAGTCCGGCGTTGCGATGCAACGGTCAAACTCGATCTTGCCGGACTGGATGGCTTCCATCAGGTCTTCGGCGCCAACGATGTCGGCACCGGCGGCCTTGGCCTCGTCGGCCTTGGCACCGCGAGCAAACACGGCCACGCGCACGGTTTTTCCCGTGCCGTTCGGCAGTTGCACCACGCCGCGGACCATCTGATCGGCATGACGCGGGTCAACGCCCAGGTTCATGGCGATTTCGATGGTTTCATCAAACTTGGCCGTGGCCACGGATTTGATGAGCTTGACGGCCTCTTCGACCGAAATGTTGTTCTTGCCTTCAAAGGCCGCAGTGGCCGCCTTGGTGCGTTTTCCGAGCTTTGCCATGATCTTAGCCCTTCACTTCGATGCCGCAGGACTTGGCCGAGCCAAGAATGATCTGCATTGCGCCTTCGATGTCGTTGGCGTTCAGGTCAACCATCTTGGCTTCCGCGATCTTGCGGATCTGTGCGACCGTCACCGACCCTGCGACCGTGTGGCCCGGCTTGACCGACCCTTTGGCGCGGTTGCGCTTGCCAACCGCAGGCAGACCGGCAGCTTGCTTGAGCATGAAGGCGGCCGGTGCCGTCTTCAGTTCCAGGCTGAAGGACTTGTCCTGATAGTACGTGATGATGACGGGCGTGGGCGTGCCCGGCGTGATGTCAGCGGTCTTCGCATTGAATTCCTTGACGAACGCCATGATGTTCAGGCCGCGCTGACCCAGTGCCGGGCCGACGGGCGGGGACGGGTTGGCTTGGCCCGCTTTGACTTGCAGCTTCAGACTGCCGATGATCTTCTTGGCCATGGTGGCCGCTCCTTTCTCACTGCACCGAAGTGCGGTTTAGTGGTTCGGTCTGTCACACCGGCAGGATGCCGGGCGCGCGCCTCCCACGCCTCACGTCAGGATGACTTGGTCACCTGGGTGAATTCCAGTTCAACCGGGGTGGCCCGGCCAAAGATCGATACGGTCACTTTCAGGCGGCTGTGGGCTTCGTCCACATCCTCGACCATGCCGGCGAAGCCTTCAAACGGGCCGTCGGTAACCTGCACATTCTCGCCAATCTCGAACCGGATGAGGTTGCGGGGCGCTTCCAGCCCTTCCTCGACCCGGTTCAGAATCTGGTTCACTTCGGCATCACGCATCGGCATGGGTTTGCCCTGCGGCCCAAGAAAGCCAGTCACCCGGTTGATCGAAGAGATCAGGTGATAGCCCTTGTTCGACATCTCCATATGCACCAGCACATAGCCCGGCATGAAGCGGCGCTCCGATGTCACCTTCTTGCCCCGGCGGACCTCCAGTACCTCTTCGGTGGGCACCAGAACCTCGTCGATCTCATCGCCAAGACCGGCTTCGGCCACGGCGGTCTTGATCTGCTCGGCAATCTTCTTCTCGAAGTTCGAGAGGACCGACACCGAATACCACCGCTTCGCCATGCTCGTCTTATCCTTACTGCCCAAGGCCGACACGCCCCGGAAATCCTGTATTTTCAGATGGTTGAACCATCCTTTCGGCACAAAAAACAACGCGCGACCCGAATCGCCGCGCGCATTTCATCCCGTGATTGAGGGCGGAATACAGGGGCATCCAACCGAATTCAAGGGGAAAACAGGGGCTTGCCCCCGGCCGCTCAGAAGCCTGTCAGCACCAGCACAAGACCCTGACGGATCACCCAGTCGACAAAAGCAAAGAACACCGCCGTCAAGGCCGCCATGATGAAGACCATGATCGTGGTCATCACCACTTCGCGCCGCGAGGGCCAGACGATCTTGGCAACCTCGGCCCGGACCTGCTGCATGAATTGGATGGGATTGGTCGTGGCCATGGTGGTCCTGCCCGTTTTTGCGTTGGGGTGCAGATACGCGCTTGCCCCCACAATTTCAAGCGGAATGGGTAATCGACCTCACGTCGACAATCCATCGCATCCGACGGAACAGCAGCAGGACGTGATTGTGGCGGGATCGGGGAAAGTGGCAGGAGTTGGGGGACTCGAACCCACGACCCTCGGTTTTGGAGACCGATGCTCTACCAACTGAGCTAAACTCCTGTGCCTGCGCCGGGGGTTAAGGCAGGGGCGGAAGGAAATCAAGAGGGGATGTGCATGGGGCCACCCCAGCGGGCGACCCTTTTTCGTCGCCGGCCATTGGCAATCGTCGCGATCCGACGCCGTGGCTGACGCGGTGTTCTTCGGTCATCCCCGCGGGCTCAGCTTGCCTTGGGCCGATAGCATCGCGGCGGGTGCGACACGGTTTCGGTGATCGTGACTTTGGTCACAACCACGCCATCCGGC
>JAYSSN010000372.1:0-7630 GCA_043720555.1 Rhodobacterales bacterium
CGGCCTCGCGTGGGAGTCCGAGACGGATACCGAAACCGTCGCCCTTCTGGCGAAAATGTACATGGATCAGGGCCTTGCCCCCGTCGTCGCCGCCGAGGCCACGCTGAAACGTTTGCACGGCGCGTTCGCACTTTGCTTTCTGTTCGACGGCGAGGATGACCTGATCGTTGCCGCCCGCAAAGGCTCGCCCCTCGCCATCGGGCATGGTGACGGCGAGATGTTCGTCGGCTCTGACGCCATTGCCCTGTCGCCGCTGACGGACCGCATCACCTATCTTGAGGAAGGCGATTGCGCCATCATCACCCGCAGGGGTGTTGACATCCGTGATGCCAACGGAAAGCGCGCGAACCGCGCCGTCAGCACGATTCAGATCGACGCGACCCGCATCGAAAAGGCGGGTTACAAGCATTTCATGGCCAAAGAGATTGCCGAGCAGCCGGTCGTCATTGCCGATGCCCTGCGTCACTACCTGAAAGATGATCGCCTCAGCCTGCCAGAGGGCGTTGATTTCAAAGGTGTTGATCGGATCACCCTGGTGGCCTGCGGCACCGCGAGCTTTGCGTGCCACGTGGCGAAGTACTGGTTTGAACAGATCGCGGGCTTGCCTGCCGACATCGACATCGCTTCCGAATTCCGCTACCGCGAACCGCCGCTTTCCGCGGCCTCCTGGGCGCTGTTTGTCAGCCAGTCGGGCGAAACCGCCGATACCCTTGCCGCCTTGCGCTACACCAAAGACAAAGTGGCCAAGGTCGTGTCCGTGGTGAACGTCCCCACCTCATCCATCGCCCGCGAGTCCGATCTGTCGCTGCCGATCATGGCGGGGGTGGAGGTGGGCGTGGCCTCGACCAAGGCTTTTACCTGCCAGCTGACGGTACTGGCCCTGCTGGCCCTGAAGGCGGCGGTTGACCGCGGCCTGCTCGATGCAGGCGGCCTGAAAGACCACCTCGCCGCGCTGCGTGCCATTCCGGGCCTGATGAACCACGCCCTGACGCTGTCCAAACCCATCACGAAAATCGCGGACGAACTTTCCCGCGCCCAGGATGTTCTGTTTCTGGGCCGGGGGGCGATGTATCCAATGGCACTTGAGGGCGCGCTTAAACTGAAGGAAATCAGCTATATACACGCCGAAGGTTATGCATCAGGTGAACTCAAGCACGGCCCCATCGCCCTGATCGACGAAGCCGTGCCCGTCATTGTTCTTGCCCCCCGCGATGCGCTGTTCGACAAAACGGTGTCCAACATGCAAGAGGTGATGGCCCGGCATGGCAAGGTACTGCTGATATCGGACGCGCAAGGCGTCGCCGAAGCAGGCAGCGGCGTGTGGCGCAGCATCACGATGCCCGAGGTGTCACCGCTTTTCGCCCCGATCCTGTATGCCGTGCCCGCGCAATTGCTCGCCTATCATACGGCGATTGCAAAGGGCACCGATGTCGACCAACCCCGCAACCTGGCCAAATCCGTGACGGTGGAATAGGTTATGGCAAAACGTTACAGTGAACTGCAGCCTGATCAGACCGCCTTCATCGCCGCGCAGCACCTGTTCTTCGTGGCAACAGCCCCGCAGACAGGCCGCGTGAACCTGTCGCCGAAGGGGATGGATGCGCTGCGTGTGCTGTCGCCGACCCGCATCCTGTGGCTCAATCTGACCGGATCGGGCAATGAAACGGCGGCGCATCTGGCCGCCGACCCCCGCATCACCCTGATGTGGTGCGGGTTCGAAACGCGCCCGCTGATCCTGCGCGCTTATGGGACAGCCCGCGCGGTGCATCGCCGCGACGCGGGCTGGCCCATGCTGGCTGCGCATCTGCCCGACCAGCCTGGCGCACGGCAGATCGTCGATGTGACAATCGACCTCGTGCAATCCTCTTGCGGTTTCGCCGTGCCCTTCATGGATTTCGTCGCCGACCGCCCGGTCCTGCACGACTGGGCCGTGGGCAAAGGCACCGATGGCCTGCGCGATTACTGGACTGCGCGTAACCGCGAAACCATCGACGGCGCACCAACAGGTATCGGGGCCGGGCTGTGATCGGCACCGCCCTTGCGCAGCTCGAGGCGCTGGCCGATGCGACGAAAGCCATCGCAGCTGCAGCCTATCACAAGACCCCGCGCCGCTACCTTGGCATCCCGATCCCCCTGTTGGAACCGCTGGTGGCCGGGTGGCGCGCGACGGCTACGCTTGACCAACGCATTGATCTTGCCGCCGACCTGTGGGCCAGCGATATCCACGAGGCCCGGGTTTGCGCCGCCAGATTGCTGACCCAGGCGCGCATCCGCCCCGATGCCGCCGTCTGGGATCTGATCTGCCAGTGGGTGCCACAGTTCGACGCCTGGGCGTTGGCCGATCACGCCGCCATTGCCGGTCAAAAACGCCTCAGCGCCGATCCCGGCCGCCTCGATACGGCTGAAACCTGGATCAGCCATGACACCATGTGGGTCCGTCGCGCGGCCCTTGTGATGACCCTGCCCTGGACCAAACAGAACCACCCCACCGACGCTGACCGCGCAATCCGCGACCGCATTCTCGGCTGGGCCGCAACCCTTGCCCCCGACCGTGACTGGTTCATCCAGAAATCCATCGCCTGGTGGCTGCGCGATCTGTCCAGACACGACCCCGGCCGTGTCCGCACGTTCCTCGACGCGCATGGCCAGACACTCAGGTCCTTTGCCCGCAAGGAAGCGGCCAGATACCTCTGAGCATTTTCTGTCGATAAGTATCCTCGGGGGGTCCGGGGGGCAGACAGCCCCCCGGCGCGCGCCCCGAACGCCGGCCTCAGTTCGCGTAAACCGTCACGTCCGGCAGATCCGTCAACCCAAGTCCCAATTGGCGGAACGCGGCCAGTGACAACAGCGCGCCGCCGGTGCCGGGGATCAGATCCACATTGACCGACGCCCCCGATGCGGTCTCGACCCGGCCTTTGCCGGGGGCTGTCACCAGCGCTGTCTTGATCCAGAAGCCCTGCTCGGCGGGGCTGCCCAGTGCCACCGTTACCGTGCCCAGCGCGCGCGCACCGCCTGCTGCGGGTGCCGCGGTGGCGGCCGCAATGTCCGCATCCGACGACTGGTCAAGCGCATCTGCGGATTGTCCGTCGGCCCCGAGCGGTCCGGGGTTCGGCGGCGGGGCCACCGCGGCGGCGGCGGCTGCGGGCGCAGTTGACTGCACCGAGCCGGGTTGAAACAACGCACAGCCCGACAGCGTCAGGGCGGCAACCGAAAGGATCAGGGCACGGGACATATCCATGGCGCCGACGATAATGCCCAAGCATGCGGCCTGCAACCGCCCAGTTGCGTCTTGCGGGCAAAGCCGCCACCGCCTACCTTGACGTCATGGAACCGCTTCTTGATCCCTTCGCCCGTGCCATCAGCTATCTGCGCGTGTCCGTGACCGACCGCTGCGATTTCCGCTGTGTGTACTGCATGTCCGAAAACATGACCTTCCTGCCCAAGGCCGACTTGCTGTCGCTCGAAGAACTGGATCGCATGTGTTCCACCTTCATCCGCATGGGTGTGCAGAAACTGCGCATCACGGGGGGGGAGCCTTTGGTGCGCAAGGGCATCATGACCTTCTTCCGCGCCATGTCGCGGCATCTGGAATCCGGCGCATTGCAAGAACTGACCCTGACCACCAATGGCAGTCAACTTGCACGCTATGCGGCCGACCTTGCCGCCTGCGGCGTGCGTCGCATCAACGTTTCGCTCGACACCCTCGATCCCGCGAAATTTGCGGAAATCACCCGCTGGGGCCGCCTGGCACAGGTGCGCGAAGGCATCACCGCGGCCACCGCAGCGGGCCTGCGGGTCAAGATCAACGCCGTCGCTCTGAAAGGCTTCAACGAAGACGAACTCTTTTCCCTGCTCGACTGGTGCGCCACCGAAGGCCATGACATGACGTTCATCGAAGTCATGCCCATGGGCGATCTGGGCAACGAAAACAGGATTGACCAGTACTGGAGCCTCAAGGACCTGCGCGCCCGCCTCGCCGACCGCTTTACCCTGACCGATCTTGCAGACCGCACCGGCGGGCCTGCCCGCTATGTCCGGATCAACGAAACCGGGCAGAAAGTCGGATTCATCACGCCGATGACCCATAACTTCTGCGAAAGCTGCAACCGCGTGCGGCTGACCTGCACCGGCGAACTTTACATGTGCCTGGGCCAGGAAGACATGGCCGACCTGCGCGCGCCCCTGCGCGCCAGCGCGGGTGACACCGCTCTGGAAACGGCAATCCGTGCCGCAATCCTGCGCAAACCCAAAGGCCACGATTTTGACTATTCGCGCCAGTCCGTCACCGGCCAGATGCCCCGCCACATGAGCCATACGGGCGGCTGATCCGCACCCGCGCGTCGCCTGCGCAGCGCGCGCCCGTGTCATTGACCCAAGGGTGCACGGCCTGACCGCGCTGGCGCGCTCACCGCCCCAGATGGACGCGATGACCGGCAGGCACACAGCAAGGCGCCATCGCTGCTTTTGGTCGTGCCGGCGTCTTGCGCCGCAACGCGGCCAAAGCCAGCCCCGGCCGCGCGTCTGTTTTCCCGCGAAAGATCAGAAATTTCGCAGAAATTTCGGGGTCAACGATACTTTGCCGTCAGCGCGACCCGCACCGGTGGCGGCACGAATTTTGTCACGTCCCCGCCCAGTCGCGCAATTTCCTTGACCAGCTTTGATGCAATCGCCTGCCGCCGCGCATCGGCCATCAGGAATACCGTCTCGATGCTTGCATCCAGCGCACGGTTCATGCCGACCATCTGGAACTCATATTCAAAATCCGCCACGGCCCGCAGACCCCGCACGATCACGCTGGCCCCGACATCGCGTGCACAATCGATCAGCAGGTTTTCAAACGGATGCACGATGATCTCGCCCCCCGTTTTGGCAATGATTGCCGCGCATTCGTTCTGCACCATCTCCACCCGTTCCTCCAGGGTGAACAGCGGCCCCTTGTCACGGTTGATGGCCACGCCGATCACCAGACGGTCCACCAGCGCCATGGCGCGCTGGATAATATCGGTATGGCCCAGGGTGATCGGGTCGAAGGTGCCAGGATAAAGGCCGATGCGCATGGATGTTCCCCGGTTTTGGGCCAAGCAACATCATCCGCCGCGCGGATGCAAGCCTGATGGGTCAGAACCCCTTGATCATCCCCTCCAGCGCATCCACCTCGTGAACCAGTTCCGACAGCCGCGCCTTGACCACATCGCCGATCGAGATCAGCCCCACCATCTGATCGCCCTGCATCACGGGCATGTGGCGAAAGCGACCATCGGTCATCTGTTGTAGAACCGCGTTGGTGCGATCTGACAGCGTGCAGGTCACGATCTCTTTGGTCATCAACATGTCCACCGGATCGCCAAGGCACGCCGCCCCCCGCCGCCCCAGTTCGCGCACGATGTCGCGCTCCGACAGGATACCGGCCAGCCGCTTGCCATCGGGCGACACGATCACCGCCCCGATCCGGCGCTGCGACAGCACCTGGGCGGCCTCGCCGACCGTCGTGCCGGGGGGCACCGTGATGACCCCGTCGCCGGGTTTTGCTTGCAGAATTGTCGACACAGGCATCATGGCAGTCGGTCCTCCCCAATGCAGTCTGAAGACCACGGTCCACCCGCCGCCGCCATCTGTCAAGTCAGTGCTTCCAGCCGCGCCACTTCCACCCGCAGGCCACGCATCAAAAGGTCTGCAAACCGGCTCAGCCGCTCCATCCGCCCGTCGCCTTCGTGCCGGATCAGCCAGAAGGCCCGCGTCAGCTGAATGTCCTGCGCCATGACCTTGACCAGTTCAGGTGCGGTCGGCAGCGCAAAATCATGCACCACGCCAATCCCCGCCCCGGCCCGCAGCCAATTCAGCTGCACCGAGACCGAGTTGGATGCGAACGGCACCTGCGGCACCCCGACTTCGGCCAGATAGTCCAGCTCTTTGTCAAAGATCATGTCGGGGATGTAGCCGATCATCCGGTGTGCGCCCAGCTCATCACGCCCGGTGGGCATGCCGCTGCGCGCCAGATAATCGCGGCTGGCGGCAAGGTGCAGGTTGTAATCGGTGATTTTCTGTGCTGTCACCCGCCCGGTCACGGGGCGGCTGACCGCCACGGCCATGTCCGCCTCACGCTTTGACAGGTTGAACACACGCGGCAGCGCCACGATCTGCACCTCCAGCCCCCGATTGGCATCACAGATCGCCGTCACGACCTGCGGCAGCAGATAGTTGGCGCAGCCATCAGGTGCCCCGATGCGGATCTGCCCGGTCAGCCCCTTGCTGCCCTGCGAGAACGCATCCTGCGCCCCCGTCATCGCCAGTTCCGCGACCTCGGCATGGTCCAGCAATCGCGCGCCATCCTCGGTCAGCGCATAACCCTGCGGCGATTTCGCAAACAGCGCCACACGCATTGCCGCTTCCAGCCGCGCCACGCGCCGCCCCACGGTGGCCGGGTCAATCCGCAGCCCCTTGCCGGCCGCCGTCAGGCTTTCACTGCGCGCAACCGCCAGAAATACCCGCAGATCGTCCCAATCCATACCTGCAATCCTGCAAAATGACTTTGGCACATTGCCGCTTTCCACCGCATTTCCGCAAGACTATTGTGTTGCCAAACCAAAGGAGCATCCCATGCAAGACCTGAGCCACTGGATCAACGGCAAACACGTCAGCGGCACCTCGGGGCGCTTTGCCGATGTGTTCAACCCCGCCACGGGCGAGGTGCAGGCCCGCGTGCCGCTCGCCTCCAAGGCCGAACTGGACGCCGCCGTTGCGTCTGCGGCGACGGCACAGGTGAAATGGGGCGCCACCAACCCGCAGCGGCGCGCGCGGGTTATGATGGAATTCGTCCGCCTGCTGAACCGCGACATGGAAAAACTGGCCGAGGCGCTGTCGCGCGAACACGGCAAAACCATCCCCGACGCCAAGGGCGATATCCAGCGTGGCCTTGAAGTGGTCGAATTCTGCATCGGCGCGCCGCATCTGCTGAAGGGTGAATTTACCGACAGCGCCGGACCCGGCATCGACATGTATTCGATGCGCCAGGCACTTGGCGTGGTCGCGGGCATCACGCCCTTCAACTTCCCCGCCATGATCCCGATGTGGAAAATGGCCCCCGCCCTGTCTTGCGGCAACGCCTTCATCCTCAAGCCGTCCGAGCGTGATCCTTCCGTGCCCCTGATGCTGGCCGAACTGCTGAAGGAAGCCGGGCTGCCGGACGGCGTGCTGCAGGTTATCAATGGCGACAAGGAAAGCGTGGATGCGATTCTGGACAACCCGGTCGTTCAGGCCGTGGGTTTTGTCGGATCGACCCCGATTGCCGAATACATCTATTCGCGTGGCTGTGCCGCGGGCAAGCGCGTGCAATGCTTTGGCGGCGCCAAGAACCACATGATCATCATGCCGGACGCCGATCTGGATCAGGCGGCGGATGCGCTGATCGGGGCGGGCTACGGCGCAGCGGGCGAACGCTGCATGGCGATTTCGGTAGCTGTGCCGGTGGGTGATGCCACGGCAGATGCGCTGATCGCGCGCCTGATCCCGCGGATCGAAAAGCTCAAGGTCGGCCCCTATACCGGCGGCAATGATGTGGACTATGGCCCGGTTGTGACTGCGGCGGCCAAGGCCAACATCCTGAAGCTGGTGGACTCTGGCGTGGCGCAGG
>JAYSSN010000373.1:0-7610 GCA_043720555.1 Rhodobacterales bacterium
TTCACGCGAGCTGACGCAAAGGTGAACACGCGTGCGCGCCCGGTCAGGCGTGATTTCGCCGTTGAAACAAATGTCCGGCCAATCCCCGCTTTTGTACGCGCCCGTTGCCGTGGCGGCAGTGCAAAATTCACGCTGATGTGTTTCTGGCGCGCAATGCGGCAGGTCAGGACGGATGCCACCGACGTGTGCATTTTTGCTGTGAAACTATTTTCGGTCAAAATCCGGTAAAAAAGCCAGCTTTTCGCATCCCGCAAAGGCCGCGAGGCGCGCGAGCGCAGCATCCAGTCGATTCGCACGTGCCACGGTCAGCGTCACACCCGGCTCGGGCCAGAACGCCCGCACCAGCAACGTCGAGGTATCGCGCTGCGCCTTGGCATCGATGCGCCCGACGATGCGCGCACCTTCCAGCACCGGAAAGACGTAGTACCCGTATTGCCGCAGCGGCTCTGGCACAAAGACCTCGATCCGGTATGAAAATCCGAACAACCGCTCGGCGCGCTTGCGGTCGCGCAGCGCCGGGTCAAAGGGCGAAAGGATGCGCACCCGTGACGGTGGATCGGGCGGCATGTCCGACAGCACAGACGGCTGCGCGAACGACCGCCGCACGGTACCGTCGGCCGAGGTGATCAGCACCTCTGCAATCTCGCCCCGCGCCAGTGCAGACGCGCACCACGCCTTCGCCGCGTCCGGCCCGACCGCACCCCAATAGGCCGCGATCTCGCCGCTGGTGGCAAAGCCCAGCCGCGCGAACGCACTGCGGCACGCCCAATCCGCCGTCTCGGCCGCAGTCGGCTCCGGCCCGCGATGGTGGCTGTGCAGCACGCGTTCCGTCAGGTCATAGACCTTGCGAAATCCCTCGCGCCGGGTGACCGAAATCTCACCCACCCGCCACAGATACTCCAGCGCGGCTTTGGAGGGGTGCCAGTCCCACCAGCCGCCCGTTCCGCGCGCCTCGCCCTCGCCCACGTCGGACGAACTGACCGGGCCATGATCGGCGATCTGCGCCAGAACCGTATCGAACTTTTCGACAAAGCCGTGCCGCTGCCAGCCCGTCCACTGCCGCACCAGCCGGTCCCGATCACGGGCAAAGCGGTGCTTCCAGTGTGGGAACACGGTTGCGGGCAGGATCGACGCATCATGGGTCCAGTGCTCCCACACCGCGCGGTCACGCTCCAGCAGCCGCTTCAGATATTCCGGACGATAGGCCTGCCGCCGCGCAAACAGGATCATGTGATGTGCGCGTTCCACGGTGTTGATGCTGTCCACCTGCACAAACCCGATCCGGTCGATCAGACTGCGCAGATCATCCCCCCTGGCCACCCCCACAGGCGCGTCCGACAGCGCATGGCGGTGCAAAAAGATCCGGCGGGCAAGGGCGTTGGACAACACGGGCAAGGTCATGCGTACAGGCGTAGCAATCCCCCATTCCTGCGCCAAGTGTTTTGCGGCTTTCAGTGGCTGAAACATTCCGGGTGATTCCGCCCATCACGTCGCGCCATTGCACTGGACGCCACCGCACATTGCCTGCGAAATGACGTAGCATTTTTGAAAGGCCCGCATTGACCCACGAAACACCCCTCATCGCCACCATCGTCATCGGCCTGAGCCTTGCCTGCGTGATGGGCCTGCTTGCGCATCGCCTGCGCCTGCCGATGATCGCGGGATATCTGCTAGCAGGCGTGGTGATTGGCCCTTTCACGCCCGGCTATGTCGCCAATCAAGAGATCGCCACCGAACTGGCCGAGCTTGGGGTGATTCTGTTGATGTTCGGGGTTGGCCTGCATTTTTCGTTGAAAGATCTGATGTCCGTGCGCCGCATCGCCGTGCCCGGTGCGATCGGGCAAATCATGGTGGCGACGGCGGCCGGTCTGGGGCTGGCGCTTGCACTGGGCTGGTCGGTCGGTGCGGGTGTCATCTTTGGCTTGTCGCTGTCAGTCGCCTCCACTGTTGTGCTGCTGCGGGCACTGCAAGGCCGCGACATGGTGACCACCGACCGGGGCCGCATCGCCGTGGGTTGGCTGATCGTCGAGGATATCGTGATGGTCATGGCGCTGGTCCTGATCCCCGCCCTTGCCGGCCCGCTGGGGGGCGAAACCCAGCCGCTCACGGATGAGGCGGTCAAGGCGGTGCGTCTGGGCCTGTCGCCGATCGCCGCCACGCTTGGGCTGACGACCCTGAAGCTGGCGGCCTTCGTCGGCCTGATGCTGGTGGTCGGGCGTCGGGTGATCCCGTGGTTTCTGGAGTATGTCGCCAACACCGGCTCACGCGAGTTGTTTCGCCTGTCGGTATTGTCCGTGGCGCTTGGCGTGGCTTATGCCGCCGCCCGCCTGTTCGGGGTGTCCTTTGCGCTGGGTGCGTTCTTTGCGGGCATGGTGATGGCAGGATCAACCCTGTCGGCGCAGGCCATGCGGGAGACGCTGCCGCTGCGGGATGCGTTTGCGGTGCTGTTCTTTGTGTCGGTCGGCATGCTGTTTGACCCTTCGGTTCTGATTGATGCACCTTTCGCACTTCTCGCCACCGTTCTGGTGATCGTGCTGGTCAAATCCGCCGCCGCCTTCGGCATCACCCGTGCCTTTGGCCACGAGCGCGAAACCGCGCTGACCATCGCCACCAGTCTTGCCCAGATCGGTGAGTTTTCCTTCATCCTGATCGTGATGGGCGTCGATCTTGAGATCGTGCCACCGGAAGGGCGTGATCTGGTGGTCGCCGGGGCGATGATCTCGATCCTGGTCAACCCCGTGCTGTTCAAGGCGTTGGATCGGTGGGGTGGGACGAAGCAATCAGGTCTGACGGAAGCGGCTGATCAACCCTCGCAGTTCTTCAATACGGGGGGCGGCCAATAGTAAGGGGGCGATCTCGCGGATAGATGCGACGGGCAAAGTCCACCATTCAAGCACCTGCAACGCATCAACGATTTCTTCAGAAAATCTTTTGGAACTGGCGGTTGCAGGGTTGCCGGCGACGATTGTAAACGGCGCTACGTCGCGTGAAACCACGGCCATTGCTCCGATGACTGCGCCGTTACCGATAGTGACGCCAGACATGATGGTAACACCGGTGCCAATCCAGACGTCATGACCGATCACCACATCGCCCTTGGAATTTGCCTGATGCGGCAGGCCTTCCTGCCAAAACTGGTCCTTGTGCAGACGGCCGAAGGGATATGTGCTTATCCATCTGACCTGATGGTTGCCACCGAGAATGATGGATATTCCATCGGCAAGCGAACAGAAGCTGCCAATGCGCAGTGCAGCACCTTCGCCCCACTGACGGATCGTCAGATTTTCGTCCCCATAAGTGAATCTGCCGATGGTAACAGGACTGGCGCCAACAGTCCGATGGCGATCCACAAGCGGATCGGCACGATGGCCATGGCGGTTTCGCCGAACCAGTTTCTTTAGCCAGACCACACGATTATCCCGCTTCCGCCGCAATCGCAGCCTTCGACTTCCGGCCGCGCTCCGTCGCGGATTTCAGCTGTCCACAGGCCGCCATGATGTCCTCGCCGCGTGGCGTGCGGATGGGCGAGGCGTAACCGGCATTATGAATGATGTCGGCGAATGTGTGAATGCGGTTGCCTGATGACCGCTTGTAAGGTGCCCCCGGCCATTCATTGAACGGGATCAGGTTCACCTTGGCAGGGATTCCCCGCAGCAATTCCACCAGACGGTATGCATCTTCCTTGGTGTCGTTCACGCCATCCAGCATCACATATTCAAACGTGATCCGTTCCGAATTGGACAGGCCCGGATAGTCCCGCAGCGCATCCAGCAGCGTCGCGATGTTCCATTTCTTGTTGATCGGCACCAGTTGATCGCGCACCGCATCGGTGGTGGCATGGAACGACACGGCCAACAGGCACCCGATCTCGGTCGCCGTTCGGGCAATTTCCGGCACCACACCGCTGGTCGAAAGTGTGATGCGGCGGCGGCCCAAGGCGATGCCTTCGCCGTCCATCACCACTTTCATCGCATCGCGCACATTTTCAAAGTTGTACAACGGCTCGCCCATGCCCATCAGCACGACGTTGCTGATCAACCGTGTCGGATCATTCGGCGCGCCCTGCACCGGCCATTCGCCCAGATCGTCGCGGGCCAGCATCACCTGCCCGACGATTTCCCCCGCTGTCAGGTTGCGCACCAGTTTCTGCGTTCCGGTGTGGCAGAATGAGCAGGTCAGTGTGCAACCCACCTGGCTGGAAATGCACAAGGTGCCCCGGTCGGTTTCCGGGATATGGACGACCTCAACCTCATGCCCACCGGCAATACGCACCAGATATTTGCGCGTGCCGTCCGCCGAGATCTGCCGCGTCACCACCTGTGGCAGCTCAATAGAAAAGTTCGCTGCCAAAAGCGCGCGGTAGTCCTTTGCCAGATTGGTCATCTGCGCAAAATCGCGCACACCCCAGTGATAGACCCACTGCCAGACCTGCCCCAGACGCATCCTGGCCTGCTTTTCAGGCGTCCCCGCCGCAATCAGCGCCTCGCGCAACTGATCCCGCGTCAGGCCGACGATATTGGTCAGGCTGCTTTCAGGTAATGTGCGGGGCAGGGTCAGCACGTCTTGCGTGATCGGCGCGGTCATGGGGATTCTCATCTGATACCAACCGCCCATATAAGGCAGCTTGCACAAAAACAAAACGCCCCGGACGAACCGGGGCGCTGCACGTCACGAAACTGCGTTTACTGGCACTGTTTCTTGGCTTCGTCATTGGCTGCGGTAAAGCCGCGCAGGCTGAAGCGGTCGGTCGTCTCGTTACCCCGCTGCGACCGGGCGACCAGCACGGCTTCGGTCCCGTTACGCATGGCGGCAAGCAAGGCCGCGTCCGCATCGGGCGACGCCGTCCAGGCCCATTCGCCATCCGTGAACAGATCAAACTTGTTGTCTCCGATGGTCATCGTCACGGTGGATCCTCCGGCAAAGGGATAGCCACCGGTGAATGATACTTCGGCGGGTGTGCCGCCCACGCGGTAGGTCACGAACAGCAGAATGTCGCTGCGGCTTACCTCGACCGGGCTTCCCTCGCGCTGCGCGGTGGACTCCTTGGGTGCCGTGACGCCCCAGCATTCCTTGGGATCGCCGTCGGTGAAAACGCTCCAGTCCGTCAGTTGAGCCACGTTGTTGGTGGATTCCTGCGCCATCGCACCCTGCCCGCAGGTCATGGCGAAAATGGCAATGGCGGCCGCGCGCCCGATTGCGAATGTCATGTCAGAACAGCCTCCAAGCTGTAGTATGCCCCAGCCACGCCACAAACCGTCCGGACACCGTTTTCACAACGGCTTTTCCTGTGGCGCGGGCAATATTTACCCGATATCCGACATGTAGCGCAAAAGCAGCGGTTGTTAAAAGCCCCATGGGCGCAAAATCGCGCATCTGTAACGGGGATTTCATGCACGACGCTGTTCCAATGGTCGAAATCATACGCGGCGGGCGGCTGGAAAGCACCCATTCCGGCCATGCCGTGATCTGCAACGGGGCGGGCGAGGTGCTCCGCGCCTGGGGTGATCCGACAACGATGATCTATCCCCGCTCGTCCTGCAAGATGATCCAGGCTTTGCCACTGGTGGAATCAGGCGTCGGTGCAGAATTGACGGACGCGCATCTGGCCCTGGCCTGCGCCAGCCATCAGGGCGCTGCCCTGCACACCGATCTGGTCCGCCGCTGGCTGTCGGATCTGGGGCTTGGTGAACCTGATCTGCGCTGCGGCGCGCATGTGCCTTATGGCACGGCCGCCCACGATGCGCTGATACGTGCCGACGAAAAACCGTGCCAGATCCACAACAACTGTTCGGGCAAACATACCGGGTTTCTGATGATGACCCAGGCGATGCGGGCCGGCCCGGAATACACCGACCCCGGCCATCCTTTGCAGCACGCGATCCTGCAAGCCACGAACGAGGTGACCGGGCAAACCAGCCCCGGTTTTGGCATTGACGGCTGCTCGGCCCCCAACCACGCCTGCACCATTCACGGCCTTGCCCGAGCGATGGCCGCCTTCGCTGTCGCCCGCGATGATGGCGACGCGCGCGCGCGCGCCATGCACCGGCTGACCCGCGCGATGTACGCCCACCCCGATCTGGTCGCAGGTGAAACCCGCGCCTGCACTGACCTGATGCGCGCTGTCACGGCACCGGTCGCGCTGAAAACCGGGGCAGAGGCGGTTTTTACCGCGATTCTGCCCAGCCTTGGGCTTGGCGTTGCCGTCAAGATCGCCGACGGCGGCACCCGCGCGGCCGAGGCTGTGATCACGGGCCTTCTGACCCATCTTGGTGTGCTTGATGCGGCGCACCCGGCCGCGCAAAAGCGCCTTGGCGGCGCACAACGCAACTGGCGTGGGCTGGTGACCGGGCACACGCAGCTGGCCACGGATCTGTTCTGATCGTCGGCTGCGATTAAGGTACGGTAATCGAGATTTCGCATCAGAAAGAACCCCCGTCCATCCTGAACGGGGGCCTTCCTTGCTGCGGGGACCAGACAGGCCGCGCATCAGGTGGGGGCAAAAAGCACAGCCCGCCGGGTCAACACCCCGCGCGATCAAGAATTGCCCGCGAATGCGGCAGTCCCGTGATCGCATTATGGCGATTGCGTGACTTGATTTGACATCCGAAGCGGCTAATCTGTTGCCATGACGGTTCAGACACCGACCACATTTCCGTTCGCGACATCCCTGCCCGAACAGGTCTGCTTTGACCGACGCGAGCTGTCGGGCATTCTGGCGCTTTACGGACGCATGGTGGCGTTGGGCGAATGGCGCGACTACGGCATTTCCACACTGCGCGACATGGCCGTGTTCTCGGTCTTTCGCCGCACCGCGGAACACCCGCTTTTCCGCATCGAAAAGCGCCCCAAGCTGCGTGGCAAACAGGGCATGTACGCCGTCGTCGGCATGGATGGGCAAACGCTGCGCCGTGGCCATGACCTCGCCGCCGTCCTGCGTGTGCTGGAAGCACGGCTGATCCGCGCGGTGGACTGACCGGCCCAAAGCCGTTTCATCTGTGTTCAACTATTCCCCGGAGACGAGGAACGTAAGCTCCGGGGGGCACACAGGCCCCGATTTTTCGCCGAAAAATCGTGCGCTTACATCCGTCGCCTTGCCACAACGTCGCCGTCGCCTTGCGCCGTGATCCGCGCCACGGCAGCCGCCAGCCCCTCAAATGAGACGTTCATCGTGTGCCCGTTGGCGTGAATGATCCGGTCCGGCCCGGTCACAATCGCCACGTGGCCTTTCCAGAAAATCAGATCGCCGCGCTTTGCCGCACCGTCAAAGTCCGCCCCCAGCAGCTGTTGCTGATCGCTGTCGCCCGGACAGTCGCAGCCGCAGGCCAGCCACGCCGCCTGCACCAACCCCGAACAATCCAGCCCTGCCGCGGTGTTCCCCCCCCACAGATAGGGCACGCCCAGAAACGCCTCGGCTACCGCCACCGGGTCATCCGCGTAGTCACCGATCGCCCGCAGATGCCGTGCCGGCACGAACCCGGCATCGGTTTCGGCCCAGGCACCCTGCACCCCGGACACCCGCAGCTTTGCCCCCATGCTGAACCCCACCACCGGGGCCGCCTGCACGCGAGGCGCAGGATAGGCATGGGTCGCCAGAGCGCTGACCCAGTGCG
>JAYSSN010000374.1:0-7594 GCA_043720555.1 Rhodobacterales bacterium
GGCGTGCTGATCGTGACGGTCAATGCGATCTATACGTCGCAGAGCTTGCGGGCATCTCGGTTGGGCGGAAGGGCCGCGCTCGGGTTGTTCCGGGCCGTCGCGTTCTGGTCGTGGGGGATTGGGGCGAAGGAGATACTCCTTCACATCACCCCGGGGAGAGCGGAAGATCGGGTGGCGCGGCTGGGGTTCGTTCCGGTCGGGCCAACACTTATCTTTTAAAAGCTGAACACGCCGTGGCGTTGATCGGGTTGAGGCGAAAAGATGAATTGATTGTAGCGGATGATGCATGGCAAGAAAGAGGCCTGCGTTGGGGAGCTTTGATCGGGTGGCCAGTTTGCAAGTGTTTCAGCAATTTTGCCTTGGGGCAGGCCGCGATGGTTGAGGCGGCGCTTGCGGGGTTCTTCCTGAGTATCAGCCTGATCCTGGCCATTGGGGCGCAGAACGCCTTTGTGCTGCGCCAAGGGTTGCGGCGCGAGCATGTCGCGGCGGTGGTGGCGGTCTGCGCGATATCGGACGCGCTGCTGATTGCGGCGGGTGTGGCGGGATTTGGCACGATTGCGGCACATCTGCCGTGGTTCGGTGCGGCGATGCGCTGGCTGGGGGTTGCGTTTTTGCTGGTCTACGGGGCACTGCGGTTTCGGGCGGCCTTGCAGGGCGGCGAAGCGCTGCGGCCGTCAGCGACGGCGGCGGCCCCGTTGGGGCAGGTTTTGGCCACGTGTCTGCTGCTGACATGGGCCAATCCGCATGTGTATCTGGATACGGTTGTGCTGCTGGGATCGGTGTCAGCGCAATATGCGCCCTATGGCGCGGTCTTTGCGGGGGGGGCTGCGGTGGCGTCCTTCACCTTCTTCGGCGCGCTTGGCTTTGGCGCGCGGTTGCTGGCCCCGTTGTTCGCACAGCCGCGCGCGTGGGTGGTGCTGGAAGTGGTCGTGGGCCTGACGATGTGGGTGATCGCGGCGGGTCTTGCCTTTGGTTGAGATGTCGGGAAAGGCGGCAATCTTGCTGCTTGTCCTTATGATCCGGTGCAGGCGGTGGTGCCATACGGCGGCGGCTGTGTGCTGGTGTCGGTTGGTGGCGCGCTGATCTTTGGCGAGGTTCTGGCCCGGCAGGGGATCGTGCCGACACTGCTGCCGTCTGCGTGGGTGGTGGCGTTTTGCACTTGGTCTGGCGCCTGGCGTGCCGCCTGTTGCGTCTGGCTAAGGGGGCGCGCGCGCAGGGGTTACGGACCAGAAAGCCGGCTATTCTAGGGTCGCACGCCACAGCTGCACCCTGCGGAGAGCGACAATGGCCGACACCTCACCCAACCTGAACCTGCCCTATATTCTGCCAGCACAGGCGCAAAAGCATGTGACCCATAACGAGGCGATCCGGCTGCTGGACATCATCGTGCAACTCGCCGTGGCCAGTCGCACGCTGACTGTGCCGCCAGTGGCCCCGGCGGTGGGAGCGCGGTACATCGTGGCGGCTGGGGCTGTGGGGGTTTGGGCGGGGCAGGCCAACACGATTGCGGTCTGGAGCGCGACGGGGTGGGTTTACGTCGCCCCGCAGGCGGGTTGGCAGGCTTATGTGACGGCAGAGGCGGCGGACGTGACGTTTGACGGCGCGGTGTGGACGGCAGCCGGATTGCCTGCGCAACTGCCGCTTCTGGGGCTGAATGCGACGGCGTCGATGACCAATCGGTTGACGGTGGCGGCAGAGGCGACGTTGCTGACGCACGCAGGCGCAGGGCATCAGCTGAAGCTTAACAAGGCGTTAGAGGGCAATACGGCGAGCCTGGTGTTCCAGACTGGCTTTGCGGGCCGGGCCGAGATGGGGCTGGCGGGCAGCGATGATTTCAGCGTCAAGGTCAGTGCCGATGGATCGGCCTTTGCCACGGCGTTGGTGGCAGATGCGGCCACGGGGGCGGTGACCCTGCCGCAGCCGTTGCGGCTGGGCGGGCAGGCGGGTGATCCGGTGAACCCGGCGAACGGGGTTTTATGGCTGAACACGACGACTGGTGAGGTGAAGGTGCGCACCGTCGGCGCAACGCTTGCGGTGGGGGCGGGTGGCAGCATTACGGACGGCGACAAGGGGGATATCGCGGTCAGCGGTGCGGGTGCAGTCTGGACGCTCGACGCAGGTGTGGTCAGTCTGGCCAAGATGGCGGACGTGGGTACGGCGCGCTTTCTGGGCCGTGCCACAGCGGGGGCCGGGGTGCCCGAAGCGCTGACGGTCGCGCAGGCGAAGACCCTGCTGGACCTGACGGGCAGCAATGGCGGTGATCAGACCATCAGCCTGACGGGCGATGTGACGGGGGCGGGCACGGGAAGTTTCGGGGCGACGATTGCGGGCGGGGCGGTGACGCTCGTCAAGATGGCCGACCTTCCGGCGGCGACATTTGTGGGGCGTGTTGCGGCAGGCCCGGGGGTGCCAGCCGCGCTGACGGCGACTGAGGCCCGCAGCATTCTGAACGTGCAGGATGGAGCGCAGGCGAATGTGGCGACGGACCTGAGCTATGCGGCAGGGACGCGGATTCTGGGCTCTTCCACCGGGGCAGACGCGACCCTGCCGCTGTTCAGCGCGACGGATGCGGGCCTTGCCCCGGAGTCGGGTGGCGGGACGGCGAATTTCCTGCGGGCGGATGGCCTGTGGGCGGCACCTGCGGGGGGGGCGTCGGACCCGCTCAACCTGACGGTGGTCACGCCCGCCACGCCGCCTGCAGGCACTGTGACGCTGTTTCGACGTGAATCCGCCGGGCGGCAGATGCCCGCATGTGTCGGGCCTGTCGGGGCTGCGGTGGCGCTGCAGGCCGCGTTTGCGACAAACAAGATCGGCCTGTGGATGCCGCCGGGCAGTGCCACTGCGACGGTGCCGGGGGTGTTTGGTATATCGGCGCCCACCACGACCGGGTTCACGGCGACGGCACGCGCCTTTGCGGCGACCACTTTCTTTACCCGCACCCGCCGGCTGGGTTTTGTCACCGCAGCAACGGCGGGGACAGTCGGGCAGTTCCGCGCCCCCGGTGCGAACGTGACACTGGGCAACGGCACGCTGGGCGGTTTTCATCTGGTTGTCACATTTGGCACCTCGGACGCAGCCGCCGTCGCGGGCGCGCGGATGTTCATGGGGGTGAAAACATCGTTCGCAGGCACCAACGTCGAGCCAGCCACACTGGTTGATTGCATCGGCGTGGGTCACGGTGCCGCAGATACGAACCTGAAGCTGTTCTTCGGCGGATCGGCGGCGCAGACCCCGGTCGATCTTGGTGCGAACTTTCCGGTGAATACGCTCAGCCTCGACATGTATGAACTGGCGCTGTTCGCCCCTGCCGGATCAACGGTGTGCTACTGGCAGGTGACGCGCAAGAACACCGGGCACGTGGCGAGCGGGGTGCTGAACGGCACGGCGGGTACGCAGTTGCCTGGCGCGACGACGCTGCTGTGCGCGCCATGGGGGTATCGGACCAACAATGCCACGGCACTGGCGGTGGGCCTCGATGTCGCGTCGGTTTACCTGGAGACCGAGACCTGAAGGCACCAGCGTTTGACAGCCATCCGGCCCCCGCTTAGGTAGGGTGGCCGGGTGAAAAAGGGTTGAACAGATGCGCATCGCGATGATCGGGACGGGCTACGTGGGCCTTGTGTCAGGGGTGTGCTTTTCCGACTTTGGGCATGACGTGATCTGCGTTGACAAGGATCCGGCCAAGATCGCGCAGCTGCAGGCCGGAAAGACCCCGATCTTCGAACCGGGGTTGGAAGATCTGATGGCCAAGAACGTGGCCGCGGGGCGGCTGGCGTTCACGCTTGATCTGGCGGATGCGGTAGCGGGTGCGGATGCAGTCTTCATTGCGGTGGGTACACCCACGCGGCGCGGGTCGGGGCATGCAGACCTGACCTATGTGATGGCGGCGGCGGCGGAAATCGGGGCGGCGCTGACGGGATATGCGGTGGTTGTCACGAAATCGACGGTGCCCGTGGGAACCAACCGCGCGGTGGCCGAAGTGATTGCGCAAGCCAGTCCGGCAGCGGTGTTCGATGTGGCGTCAAACCCCGAATTTCTGCGCGAGGGTGCGGCGATTGATGATTTCATGCGCCCGGACCGGGTGGTGGTGGGGGCTGAAACCGAGCGCGCGAAAAAAGTGATGGCGGATATTTACCGCCCGCTTTACCTGCGCGATTTTCCGGTAGTGTTCACGGGTCTCGAATCCGCCGAGATGATCAAATACGCGGCCAATGCGTTTCTGGCGACCAAGATCACCTTCATCAACGAAATCGCGGCACTGTGCGAAAAGGTGGGGGCGGATATCAAGGCGGTGTCCAAGGGCATCGGCATGGACGGGCGGATCGGCAACAAGTTTCTGCACGCGGGGCCGGGCTATGGTGGGTCGTGTTTTCCGAAGGATACCAAGGCGTTGGCGCGGATCGGGCAGGATCATGCGGTGCCGATGCAGATCGTGGAAACCGTCATCAAGGTGAATGACGAAATCAAGCGTCGGATGATCGACAAGATCGAAGACATGTGTGACGGCAATTTCCGCGACAAGACGATCGTGATCCTGGGCGTGACGTTCAAGCCCAATACGGATGATATGCGCGATGCGCCATCGCTGACCATCGTCCCGGCGCTTGTGGGGGCGGGTGCCAAGGTGCGCATCGTGGACCCCGAAGGGCGCCGCGAGGGCGAGGCATTGCTGCCTGGGGTTGTCTGGTCTGACAACCCCTATGGCGCGGCGCAGGGCGCGCATCTGGTGGTGATCCTGACGGAATGGAACGAATTCCGCGCGCTGGATCTGGGCCGGATGGCGAAAAAAATGGCGACCCCGCGCATGGCGGACCTGCGCAACATCTATGACGCGGACGAGGTGCGGGCGGCAGGGTTTGTGGCCTATGTGGGGGTAGGGCGGTAGCTGCCCTACCCCTTTGCCCCCTGGCCCCGGGCGTAGACATCTTCGTAGCGCGTGATGTCATCTTCGCCGAGGTAAGTGCCGGTCTGCACCTCGATCAACACCATGGGCACGCGGCCGGGGTTTTTCAGGCGGTGCCTGGCGCCCAGCGGGATGTAGACGGATTGGTTTTCCGTCACGAGGGTGACTGCTGCATCAATCGTCACCTGTGCGGTACCAGAGACGACGATCCAGTGTTCGGCGCGGTGAACGTGGCTTTGCAGCGAAAGTGCGGCACCCGGATGCACGACGATGCGCTTGACCTGAAACCGGTCACCAAGTGCCAGCGTTTCATACCAGCCCCAGGGGCGGTGATCGCGGGGAAAGGTTTCGGCCTGCCGTGCGCCTTTCATTTTCAGCGCGGCGACAGCCTGTTTTACCTCTTGCACGCGGGAGCGGTCGGCAACCAACACCGCATCGGGCATGGCGATGGCGATCATATTCTCAAGCCCGATGCCGATGACCGCCATGCCGTCCGCCTCACTTCGCAACAGGGTCCCGGTGCAGTCGATGCCGGTGACATCACCGTGGCTGACGTTGCCCCGCGCATCCGGGCCGGCTGCGCGCCACACGGCATCCCAATCGCCCAGATCGGACCAGCCATCGCCGAACGGCATCACGACCAGGTTCGGCGCATGTTCCATGACGGCGTAGTCGATGGAAATGTCGGCGACACCCTGCCAGTGATCGGGCGCCAGCCGCAAAAACGTGAGGTCGGGTTGTGCGGCAGCAACCGCGGCCCGCACCGGGGGCAGCAGATCGGGCGAATGGGCCGCGACGGCGTCAATCAGGGTGCGCGCGGTCATCAGAAAAATGCCCGCGTTCCACAGGTATTGGCCGTCGTTCAGCATGGCGCGTGCCGCGTCCGCCGGGGGTTTTTCGACAAATCCGTCCAACCGCAAGGGGCGGGGGACAGGGCCACATCGTTCGGCCAGCTTCAGCCAGCCATAGCCGGTCTCGGCGCGTGACGGCGTGATGCCGAAGGATACGATCTGGCCGGCGCTGGCCGCTGGCAGGGCGGCGGCGACTGTGGCGCGAAAGGCGGCGGCATCGGGGATGACGTGATCCGAGGGGGCCACCAGCATCAGTGTCATGGGGTCGCGTGCCGCCAGATGCAACGCGGCGGCGAGGATGGCCGGCGCGGTATTTCGCGCGGCGGGTTCAATCAGGATTGCGGCAGGTGGAATGTTGGCCGCGGCCAGTTCATCCGCCACGATAAAGCGGAAATCGCAGTTGGTCATGACCAGCGGGGGCGCGTATCCGGGGCCTGAAAGGCGCAGGGCGGCGGCCTGAAACAAAGTCATCTCGCCCAGCAGTGGTACGAATTGCTTGGGATAGCCTTTGCGTGACAAAGGCCAAAGCCGGGTGCCGGAACCGCCACACAAAAGCACTGGGGTAATCAGGGTCATACTCAGGTCCGTCAGCCCGGCCTGCACTTTGGAAAAGTGAGGGCACGCTGCCAAAAGTGAAGGCGTCTTTGCGGCGAATGCAGTGCCATTCGACCCAAAGGCCTGATTTTGGTCATGATCTGTTAACAGATCGTAAAGCACGCCCGCCGATCCTGCCAATGGGTGTGAAAATTTGGGTGGGGCGGGGGATGTATGTCTTTCGTGTTGTCGGGACATTTCTCGACGCGCCGCTGCATGTCGTGTCGGGGGTCACGGATATGCAGCTGCGGCAATCGGCGGCGGGGCTGACCCTTTATGCGGCAACGCGGGCGGGTGGTGGGCTATTGTCGCTGGATGTGTCCACGGGCATGGCGTTGCTGGACTATGCGACGATCGGCGCGACTGGTGTGCTGTCGGCGCCTTCGCGGTTGGCGCTGCTGGACGTGGGGGGGGTGCCTGCGGTGATCCTCACCGGGCCGGATGCTGTGCAGATGGGCGGCTACGGCCTGAATGCGGATGGCAGTCTGGGGCAGGCGGTGACGCTGCCGGGCAGCCCCGGCGCCGCGATTACGGCCGAGGCGAGCGTTGCGATTAGCGGCGCGCGCTATGTCTATGTCACGCCGCAGGGCACGGGGACGCTTGTGGTGGGGCAGGTGTCGGCGGCCGGTGGGATGACCACGGTGCAGACGCTGGCCCTTGGTCCGGCGCAGGCGGGGATTGATATCAGCGTGCTGCAAGCCGTGACCGTGGGCGGGCAGCGCATGCTGATATCCGCATCGCAAGCGCGGAATGAGGTGGTGAGCTATGCGGTCGGGGCGGATGGGGCACTGACCGCGTTGACGCGCTTTGGTGCCGGTCAGGGGTTGTGGGTGGCGGCACCGACAACCCTTGCAACGGTCGAGGTTGCAGGGATCAGCTATGTGCTGTTGGGTGCGGCGGGGTCATCCTCGATCACCGTGCTGCGGATTGATCCGCAGGGCGCGCTGACGGTGAGCGACCATGTGATCGACAGCCTCGACACCCGGTTTGACGGGGTGCAAGCGATGGCGACGGTCGCACTGGCTGACCGCGTCTACGTGATTGCGGGGGGCGGGGATGACGGGTTGACCCTTTTCAGCCTGCTGCCCGACGGGCGCCTGATGCTGGTCGGCACGGTGCTGCAAACGCCCGGTCTGGGGATGGCCAACATCAAGGCCATCACCGCTGAAGTATCTGACGGCGGGATTGACATCTTTGCGGCTGGCGAGGGTGCCGGGATCACGCGGTTGCGGGTTGATCCGGGCGC
>JAYSSN010000375.1:0-2967 GCA_043720555.1 Rhodobacterales bacterium
GTGGCCACCAGCCTCAACACAAGACCCCGCAAAACCCTTGCCTTCGCGACACCCGAAGATACCCTCAGACACCTGATGCAGTGACCGCCTGAATCGAAGTACGAAAATTTTTGGGTTCCTCCTTAACACACGACGGTCATCTGACCTTGGTTGCAGATTATGACATACTGGCCACCTACCTCGACCAGATGGTAGCCGCGCCGGCGCACTTCGCGCACAAAGGCCTCGCGCCCGATTTCGCGATCAACATCACGCACGGCGCGGCGGACGATGCCGCCTTTCGCGGCGGCTTTTGCCGTGAAAACGGAATCGCACCAGCTTGGATTTGCGATCTGGGGGCGAAGCATCTGCATTTGAGCAGAGTTGCCAAAATAGATTAATCTTCCTTTAACCGCCTTTGAAGTGTCGGACGCGATGGTTAGGTGGCACAGATGAAATACTCCCTGCTCGACCTCGCGCCGGTCGCCGAAGGCGCGTCCACCGCACAGGCCCTGGCAAACAGCCTTGACCTTGCCCGCCATGCCGAAGCCCTTGGCTATCACCGCTTCTGGCTGGCCGAACATCACAACATGCCCGGCATCGCCTCGGCCGCCACCGCCGTGGTGATCGGTCATATTGCGGCGGGGACCAGCACAATCCGCGTCGGGGCGGGCGGCATCATGCTGCCCAACCACGCGCCCCTGGTGATTGCCGAACAGTTCGGCACCCTTGCGACCCTGTACCCCGACCGCATCGACCTTGGCCTTGGCCGCGCGCCCGGCACCGACATGGCGACCGCCCGGGCGCTGCGCCGCCATATGGAGGCGTCGGACCAGTTTCCCGATGATGTGGTGGAGCTGCTGTCCTACCTTGGCGCCGCCCGGGCCGACACCCGCGTTCATGCGTTTCCCGGGCAGGACACCCATGTCCCGGTCTGGATCCTTGGCTCCAGCCTTTATGGCGCGCAACTGGCGGCTTATCTGGGCCTGCCCTACGCCTTTGCCAGCCATTTTGCCCCCGCATTGCTGGACGAGGCCGTCACCACCTACCGTGCCACCTTTCGCCCTTCACAATGGCGCGATCAGCCCTATTTCATGATGGCTGCCGGCCTGTGCGCCGCGCCGACCGATGCCGAGGCGCAGTTCCTCCGCTCTTCCCAGGTCCTCGCCTTCGCCCGCCTGCGGACCGGCAGGCCCGGCAGGCTGCCGCGCCCGCAGCATGACCTGTCGGAGGTTCCGGCGCAGGTCATGGCCGGGGTCGAAGAGGCGTTGTCCTGCGCCGCCGTCGGCTCGCCTGAAACCGTCAGGGCGCAACTCGCGGCGCTGATCGCGCGCCACAAGCCCGACGAAGTGATGCTGACCGGCATGATCCATGACCACGCCGACCGCCTGCACAGCTTTGAGATCGGCGCCATGGCGATGCAAGAGCTTGGCTGACCCGTCCGGCGCCGCGCAGCGGGGGGCGTCAAAGGTTAAATTCAGGTTAATGTAAATCGATAACTTATTGATACTATTAACTAAAACGGCATGTCACAACTTGTGACATCACGCTTCAGATTGCCATCTGCTGGCCCATTTCGACCACTCGGTTCGATGGCAGGGCATAAAAGGCCGTGGCGTCGGCGGCGGATTTTGACAGGGCGATAAAGACGCGTTCTTGCCAGAAGGGCAGACCTTGATGGCGGGCGGAGCGGAAGGAGCGGCGGTTCAGGAAGAACGAGGTCGTCATGATGTCGAACTTTTCGCCGCGCTTGCGGGCCAGCGACAGGGCCCGGGGCACGTTCGGGGTTTCCATATAGCCAAAGTTCAGGATGACGCGCAGGAAATTGTCGCTCAACCGCTCCAGTGTGATCCGGTTGGCGTCGGACACGGTCGGGGTGGTGGCGACGGCGACCGTCACGATGAAATTCTGGCTGTGCAGAACCCGGTTGTGTTTCAGATTGTGCAGCAGCGCCGAGGGCGCGGTTTCCGGGTCCTGGGTCAGGAAAACGGCGGTGCCCGGCACCTCGATCGGCGTCGATTTGGCCAGCATCCCGATCAGCTTCATCAACCCGATGGCGCTGTCGGCCGCCTTGCGCTTGACATGGGCCGTGCCGCGCACCCAGGTCCAGATCAGCAGGCACATAATCGCGGCAATCAGCACCGGCACGAAACCACCCTCGAGCATTTTGGTCATGTTGGCGCCGAGGAACAGGATCTCGATCAGCAGGATCGGCGCCATGACCAGCACCACCAGCGGCAACGGCCAGTTCCACGCCCGCCGGAACAGCACCGAAGCGAGGATCGAGGTGATCACCATGTCACCCGACACCGCGATGCCATAGGCTGCGGCGAGGTTGGACGAGCTTTCGAAGGCCAGCACCAGCAGGATCACCGCCGTCATCAGGATCATGTTGACGCGCGGCATGTAGATCTGGCCGTGCTGGGTTTCCGAGGTGTGGCGGATCTCCATCCGGGGCAGAAGGCCCATCTGCACGGCCTGCTGCATCATCGAGAACGCCCCCGAAATCACCGCCTGGCTGGCAATCACCGTGGCCGCCGTGGCCAGAATGACCAGCGGCAGCAGCCAGCCGTCCGGTGCCATCAGGAAGAACGGATTGCTCGCCGCCTCGGGATGGGCCAGAACGAAGGCACCCTGACCCAGATAGCTGAGGGCGAGGGACGGGAAGATCAGAATGCCCCAGGCCAGCCGGATCGGCCTGCGCCCGAAATGGCCCATGTCGGCATAAAGCGCCTCGCCCCCGGTCACCGCCAGAAAGATCGAGCCGAGAATGAAGAACGAGCCCAGCTTGTGCTGGGCGAGAAACCCCAGCGCGTGGCTGGGGTTCAGCGCATAAAGAATGGAAGCATCTTCGCTGATATGCGTCAGCCCCATGATGCCAAGGACCAGAAACCACAGCACCATGATCGGCCCAAACAGGATCGCCACGCGCTCGGTGCCCTGGGCCTGAAACACGAACAGGCCGACGATGATGAGGATCGTCGAGGG
>JAYSSN010000376.1:0-7585 GCA_043720555.1 Rhodobacterales bacterium
CATGCAGTTCCGCGCGCCGGTCAAGCAGTTCATCCTGAACAACGAACGCCTTGGCATGGTGCGCCAGTGGCAGGAACTGCTGCATGGTGAGCGGTATTCGCAAAGCTGGTCGGAAAGCCTGCCGGATTTCGTGAAACTGGCCGAGGCGTTCGGCTGCAAGGGCATCCGCATCGACGACCCCGCCGATCTGGATGCGGCGATCATGGAGATGCTGGCATATGACGGCCCGGTGATTTTCGATTGCCGCGTGGAAAAGCACGAAAACTGCTTTCCGATGATCCCGTCGGGCAAGCCGCATAACGAGATGCTGCTGGGCGATGCGGACACGCAAGGCGTGATCGGGGCAAAGGGGGCGGTGCTGGTATGACCGGTGCGACGGGGGCACTGCCCCCGCCCCTTCTGCGGTCAGCGCGCACGCGGGCGCATGCGGCGGTAGACGCTGGCGGTGACCACGGCGAACAGGATGTGACCGGTCAGTGCGACCCACGTGATGCCGGTGAAGCCAAGGAAGGCCGGGTTGCCCGCGATCAGATGCGCCATGAAGTAAAGCGCGAAAACCCACAGAACCACCCCGTACAGTACAGCGGCGCCAAGCCATGGCAGGGCGGGCAGGATGCGCGCGCGCAGGGGTTCGGCGATCAGGATCCAGCCCAGCGGGTAAGCGACCATGCCCGCCGTATAATGCAGGAATTCTGCCAGCGGGGCCGACTTGGCACCCGTGACAACCTCGATCACCTGATTGGCCAGCGGCACGGGCGCAAGGTTGGCAAATCCCAGGCCGGGGCTGAGGCTTTGGCCGAAAAAGTCGAAGGCCACTGTCGAAAGTGCGCCCGCAACGGCGGTTGCGGTGACAAGCCCGGTGGTGGACTTGGCGTGGGTGTGGGTGTGGTCCGCGGTCGTCATCGTGATGTGTCCCCTGTCATGGCCGGTGCAATGCACAAATCTTACTGCATTGACTGCACGGGCCTAGCCGCTGCACGGCGAAGTGACGGCGCGCGGAAATCGCGTGATGTGACGGCGGCAAAACTGAAACAAACGGGCGCTTTGCGGCGCAAACCCTGTAACACTGTGACGTCCGCCGCCAGACCGGCGGACCAAGGAAGGATTGCTCCATGTCAGCCCTGAACATCAAAAAAGGTGCTACCAGCCATTCGGCCTATGATTTGCGTGATCCCAATGCGCCCGCGGTGGAAACCCATACCCTGACCGTCGTCGTCGACAACGAAAGCGGGGTGCTGGCGCGGGTGATCGGGCTGTTCTCGGGGCGCGGCTACAACATCGAAAGCCTGACCGTCGCGGAAGTGGACCATCAGGGGCATCGCAGCCGGATCACGGTGGTGACGCGCGGCACGCCTGCGGTGATCGTGCAGATCAAATCGCAGCTGGAGCGCATGGTCCCCGTGCATGAGGTGCATGACCTGACGGTCGAGGGCCCGGCCGTGCAGCGGGAACTGGCGCTGTTCAAGGTGGTGGGCGGGGGTGCTGCACGGGTGGAGGCGTTGAGCCTGGCCGAGATTTTCCGCGCCAATGTGGTGGACTCGACATTGGAGTCATTCGTCTTTGAGATCACCGGGACGCCGGAAAAGATCGACGCCTTCGCCGATCTGATGCGCCCGCTTGGCCTGCACGAGATGGCCCGCACAGGTGTGGCGGCGCTGGCGCGGGGGGTGTGAGGGCGGAAGTATCCGGCTGGAAACGTTTGATTTTTTCCACCTGAAATCAATATTCTACGCCATTATGGCGTCGGAAATCCAACACCTGTGAAACAGTGGCTGATCGTGGATCAGGCTGGGTTGCACTCCCGTCCCGGACACACGGCGCTGAGGGCGGGTGCGGCAGGGATGGCCTGCACCCGCAGGATACGGCAGGACGCGGTGGCGCGCACCGTTGCGGCGGCGGCAAATGGCACGCAACGCGCGCGTGGTTTGCCGCAAGACCACGTCGGGTACCACAATATGGACATGCCGCACCGCGATCAGGTTCCTGCAATCAGGCCCCCGGTCATGGCGCGGGCATCCGCGCCTCGGCCATGCCGGCGTACCAGCTTGATCCGAAGGGGATGGCGCCGTCGTCAAAGTTATAGGCCGGGTGATGCACCATGGCCGTGTCGCCGTTGCCCAGAAAGATATAGGCGCCGGGCCGTTCGTTCAGCATGAAGCTGAAATCCTCGGCCCCCATCAGGGGGGCGGTGCTGCGATCCACCCGCCCCGAGACGGCCTGCGCCACATCGGCGGCGAACACGGTGTTTTCGGGCGCATTCACCGTCACCGGATAGCCGCGGCGATAATCAACTGCGGCGGTGGCACCCAAGGCCAGAGCGGTGCCTTGGGTGATCTCGGTCACCCGGCGTTCGACGAAATCCTGCACCTTGGCGTCCATCGTGCGCACCGTCCCTTTCAGTTTCACCGCCTGCGGGATCACGTTATGCGCGGTGCTGTCGGTCTGCACGGTACAGACCGACACGACGACTTGCGCCATCGGGTCCACATTGCGGCTGGCGATGGTTTGCAGGGCGATGATGATATGGGCGGCCACCACGGTAGTGTCGATGCAGTCATGCGGTTTTGCGGCATGGCCGCCCTTGCCGGTGACCGTGATGTCGAACTGATCCGCCGCCGCCATGATCGCCCCTTCACGGATGGCGAACTGGCCCACCGGGATGCCGGGCATGTTGTGCATGCCGTACACCTCATGAATGCCCCAGCGGGTGATCAGGCCGTCCTGCACCATTTCGCGCCCGCCGCCGCCGCCCTCTTCTGCCGGTTGGAAGATCAGCACGACGGTGCCATCGAAATTGCGGGTTTCCGCGAGGTATTTTGCGGCCCCCAGCAGCATCGCGGTATGCCCGTCATGGCCACAGGCGTGCATCTTGCCGGGCACGGTGCTGGAATAGTCCACGCCGGTCTGTTCATGGATCGGCAGCGCGTCCATGTCGGCACGCAGGCCGATGACACGACCGCGCGTATCGGTGCGGCCCTTGATGACACCCACAACGCCGGTACGGCCAACGCCTGTCGTCACGTCATCCACGCCGAATTCACGCAGCAGACCGGCGACCTTGCCAGCGGTGCGGCCCACGTCGAACAGCAGTTCGGGGTGCATGTGAAAATCCCGCCGCCAGGCGGTGATTTCGGGCAACAGTTCGGCAAAGCGGTTCTTTACGGGCATGGCGGACTCCTGCAAGTGATGCATCAGGCTGCGCCAATCCGGGCCTTGCTGCAAGCCCGTCAGGCGAACCTTGCCGCCGCGTCAAGGGCCAGCCCGGTGCCTACCGACCCCAGCATATCGCCCGTGGCGATCGGCACGCCGGGCAGCACGCCGGACACGATGGCGCGCAGGGCGGGCAGCCCGCTGGAGCCGCCGGTCATGAACACTGTGCCGATCGCGCCGGGCTGCACCCCCGCCTGCCCGAGCAGGCCATGCAACGTCGTGGCGATGCGCGTCAGGGGCACCGTAATCGCCGCCTCGAACCCTGCGCGGGTGGCCAGCGGGTTGGGCCCGCCGGTCAGTGCCGACAGGTGCAGGCGCGCGACATCGGCATCCGACAGCGCGATTTTTGCCACCTCGACCGCCATGGCAAGTGCGTGGCCGTGATGGTTGCTGACCACCCGGATCAGCCGGTCGATCTGGTCTGGGTGATCGGCCCCGACCCGCAGCGCCTTGAGGTCGGCAGCGGTGCGTTGGGTGTACAGCATGTTGATGCGGTGCCATGTCGCCAGATCAAGGTAATAGTGGCGCGGCATGATGCCCTTGCCCTGCCCCGTGGTGGATTTGAAGCCCAGATGCGGCATCACTTCGGCCAGGCTGAGCTGGCGGTCAAAATCGGTGCCGCCGACACGGATGCCGTCATTGGCCAGGATATCACCTTCGCGGTCCACGTGCAGCCATCGCTGCGGGCCGACGCGGACGATGGAAAAGTCCGACGTGCCGCCGCCGACATCGACGATCAGCACCAGTTCTTCGCGCGCCACGGATCGCTCGTATTGCAGGGCGGCGGCGATCGGTTCGTACTGGAACGCGATCTGGCGAAATCCGGCCGCCTTGGCGACCCCTTCCAGCACGGACTGGGCGGCGGCATCGGCGGACGGGTCGTCATCGACGAAATGGACAGGCCGCCCCAACACCACGGCAGGGGTGTGGTCGGTGTGGGGGTCAAGCTGCGCCTTCAGATGTGTAAAAAACCGCGCGATCACATCGCGGAACGGAATCGCCCGCGACCCCACTTGCGTCCGTTCCATGATGAGCGCGGAACCGAGCGTGCTTTTCAGTCCCCGCATCAGGCGGCCGGGGGCGCCTTCGACATAGGCTGCAATGCCGTCCCGCCCGAACAGCGGCGGGCCGTCGGTTTCCCAAAACACCGCCGAGGGGATGGTAACGTGCGCGCCTTCCACCGGGATCAGGCGGGCCGTGCCTTGTTCTGCGATGGCGATAGTGGAATTTGAGGTGCCAAAGTCGATCCCGCACGTCAGACTGGGCATGGCACGCTCCTTTACCGAAGCGCCGTTCTAGGGGGCTGTGGTGGCGGGCGCAAGCGGGAGGGCTGCCCGGCCGCAGGTCACGCCAGTTCGGCCAGCAGGCGCTCCATGAAGGCCTGGCCTGCCTGAAACTCGGTCACCTCGAGATATTCATCCGCCTGATGCGCCTGTGCGATGTCGCCGGGGCCGCACACGACGCAGGAATAGCCTGCAGCCTGAAAATGCCCAGCCTCGGTGCCGTAACTGACGACATGCACGCCGTTATCGCCGGTCAGGCGGCGGGTCAGGGATTCAGCAGCGCCATCCGGTTCGGGGGCCAGGCCGTTCAGGGTGAAATACACGTCCAGATCAATGCCTGCGTGCGGGGCGATGCGCCGCATGGCCGCTGCTACCCGGTCGCATTCGGTGCGGAACCGGGTCATCCAGCCGTCAGAGCTTTCGTCGGGAACCAGCCGGTATTCAAAGGAAAAGTGGCAATCAGCGGCGGTGATGTTATGCGCGGTTCCCCCGGAAATCATCCCGGTGTGCAGAGTGGTGAACGGCGGGTCAAACAGGGCCGCCAGGGCCGTTGCGGGTTTGTCCCGCAGGGCCGCGTTCTGGTCGTTCGCCCATTGGATCAGGCGGGCGGACTCCATGATCGCGCTGACGCCCTGGGGCAGCAGCGAGGAATGCACCTCGTGTCCGCGGACATGCACCTTGATGCCTGTGCCACCTTTGTGGGCGGTGACGACCCGCATGCGTGACGGCTCTCCCACGATCACGGTATTGGCGCGGGGAAGTGCTGCCATCGCCGCGATCATCGGCGGGGCGCCGGTGCAGCCCACCTCCTCGTCATAGCTCAGCGCCAGTTGCAGCGGGCGGCGGGTGCCGCGTTGCGCGGCCTCGGCCATCGCCCAGATCGACAGGGCGACGAAGCCCTTCATGTCGCAGGTACCGCGCCCGTAAAGCCGGCCGTCACGCTCGGTCACGGCCCAGGGGTCGGTCGCCCAATCCTGCCCGTCCACCGGCACCACATCGGAATGGCCCGACAGCACCACACCCCCGGCAATGTCGGGGCCGGTGTGGGCAAACAGCGCGGCCTTCCGGCGATCGGGTGACCAGTGCCGCCCGCAGACAATGCCAAAGCCGCCCAGATAGCCCTCGACCCAGTCGACCAGGGCCAGATTACTGTCGCGGCTGACCGTCGGAAAGGCCACCAGTCTTTCCAGAATCTGGCGCGGGGTCAACGACGTCTGCATGGGATGCTCCATTTGTGTCCAGACTGGGGTGCGAACGGGCAAAGGGCAAGCCGCCGCCCACGTGACGCAAGGTCAGACCATCAAAGACGCTGGACGGATGGCACAAAATCCGTGAAGCATGGGGGCAATCGTGGCGGGCCTGCGGCCAAGGCACCCGAACCACAGACCTTGGGGAGCGTCCATATGCCCGATGGGGCACAGCCTGTTCTTGATGTCAGAGGCCTGAAAACCGTTTTCCGCACCCGTGGCGGCGACATCCATGCGGTCAATTCCGTCAGCTTTCACCTGCAGCCGGGGGAATTGCTGGGCGTTGTGGGCGAAAGCGGGTCGGGCAAATCGGTCACGATGATGTCACTGCTGGGGTTGCTGCCATCGCCCCCTGCCGACGTTTGCGCGGGCGAGGTCTGGCTGGGTGGCCGTGATATCCTGAAAATCAGCATTGATGATCTGCGCGAGGTGCGCGGCGCCAAGGTGGGCTTTGTGTTTCAGGATCCGATGACCAGCCTGAACCCGGTGTTCACCGTCGGCAATCAGATCATGGAGCCGCTGATTGTACATATGGGTCTGACCCGCGCGCAGGCCGAAACCCGTGCGGCAGAGTTGCTGGATCTGGTCGGCATCCCGGATGCAAGACAGCGGCTGAAATCCTATCCGCACCAGTTTTCCGGTGGCATGCGGCAACGGGTGATGATCGCCATCGCGCTGTCCTGCGACCCCGAGGTGCTGATTGCCGACGAACCGACCACGGCGCTGGATGTCACCATTCAGGCGCAGATCATTGAACTGGTAAAGGGATTGCGCACCAAGCTGGGCATGGCGATTGTCTGGATCACCCATGATCTGGGCGTGATCGCGGGCATCGCGGACCGGGTGATGGTGATGTACGGCGGGCAGGTGGTGGAACATGCGCCGGTGGCAGATCTGTTCGCCAACCCCCAGCATCCCTACACGCGCGCCCTGCTGAAAACCATTCCCAGGCTGGGCGGCGTCCGCGAGGCGCGGCTTCAGGTGATCGAAGGCCAGCCGCCGATCATGACGGGGGTGCCGACCGCCTGCCCGTTCCGCGCCCGCTGTGCCCATCAGCACCCGCGCTGCCACAGCGAAAACCCGGCCCGCCGTGCTGTCAATGGCCACCATGTCGGGTATGGCCATGATGTCGCCTGCCACTGGGACGCAAGGAGCGCGCATGTTTGATGCCCGCGCCAGCCAGCAGCCGCTTGTGCAGGTGCGCGATCTGAAGCTGCATTTCCCCATACATACCGGCATCTTCCGCCGCCATACCGGGGATGTGAAGGCGGTCGATGGCGTCAGTTTTGACATCATGGCGGGCGAAACGCTGGGGCTTGTCGGCGAATCCGGCTGTGGCAAGTCCACCGTGGGGCGGGCGCTGTTGCGGCTGTATGATCCGACGGCCGGGTCGGTCACGATCAACGGCACCGATATCGCCACGCTGTCACCCGAAAAGCTGCGCCAGATGCGCCCGATGATGCAGATGGTGTTTCAGGACCCGCAAGCCAGCCTGAACCCCCGCATGACGTTGGCCCAGATCATTGGCGAGCCGTTGCGCGAACATACCACGGGGGACGCGCCGATGCGTCTGGCGCGCGTGCATGAACTGATGGATGCCGTCGGGCTGAACCGGCGCTTTGCCAACCGCTTTCCGCATGAGTTTTCGGGCGGGCAGCGGCAACGCATCGGGATTGCGCGGGCGCTGGCGCTGAACCCGAAATTCATTGTCTGTGATGAACCGATAGCGGCGCTGGATGTGTCGATTCAGGCGCAGGTGATCGCCCTGCTGGCCGGGTTGCGCCGCGATCTGGGGCTGAGCTATATTTTCATCGCCCATTCGCTGCCGGTGGTGCGCGATTTCGC
>JAYSSN010000377.1:0-2957 GCA_043720555.1 Rhodobacterales bacterium
AGGTCATGTCAGGGTCGAACCAGATCGTCAGCGAGCCCCGGCGCTTGAGCGCTTTGTTGTAGGCGGGCCAGTTCAGGGTCTTATAGGTCGGCGTGTCCGGTTTGCTCATCCGCCCAAGCTATCACGCTGGATTCGCCAGATGAATCCCCTCAGGCCATTTGTGCAACAAAGCCGGTGGACCCGCTTATCACTGCATCGCCCGGACCCAGCCGCACTGGCATCGCCTCGCCGGTCAGGGCAGACTGATCCATTACAGCGCGCCCGGCGGCCACTGTGCCATCCACCGGGGCGACATCGCCCTGGCGGATCAGCAGCCGGTCGCCGGGGGTGATCGTCTCTAGAGCAATTTCTGCCAACGCACCGTTTTGATGCCGCATGGCTGTCCGCGGCACCCGGCCCAGCAGATCGGTCATCTCGCGCCGGGCGCGGCCTTCGGCAAAACGTTCCAGAAACGTGCCGCCGGAATACATCATCGCCACCACCACGGCGGCCCGATATTCGCCAAAAATCAGCGCCGCCGACATTGACAGCGCGGCCACGATATCAAGCCCCACCTCGCCCCGCAGCAAACTGCGCACAATCTCGACCATCAGCGCCAGCAGCACCGGGAGCGTTGCCGCCAGCCGGACCCAGCCCGCCAGATCATCGCGACCGTTCAGCCATGCCAGAATGCCGACCCCAAGCCCGGTGGCAGCCAGCCCGAGCAAGAGCTTTGAGAAATCGGGTGGCGGGGCGTCTGCTGGCATCCGGGGCATCCTTGGTGGTGGAGGGTGGCCACCGGGGCGGCACATTGCTTTGCCAATAGGGTCTGGAAAGCGCTGCCACCATGATGTGCAACAAGATCCGGCGTTGGAACCCTGATATTATGGAGATGTTAGACGTGGGACAGCTTTTGCAACGGCCAAGCGCCGCACGGGCCGAAACCGGGTTTCCCGGACGACAGAAGTGATCGGTTTGCCGACAAACCAAAAGCCGCCCGGCAGCCCCGTTGTGTCAGCCAGCGCCACAGCCTTGGCCGCATGGGCAGAGCAGCGACAAGCCGATGGGCTGACCGGTCTGCAGCGGGCCGTGCGCAAGTTCCGCACTGAACCCACATTCTGGCGGAACTGACAGGAGCAGCAGCAAGGTAGCCTTGCGCCAGATCAGTGACACGCCGCTGATTTTGGCGCTTTACTGATCCCGAAACTGCCGAGGAGTCGCAGATGCCGGAAATCGACCTTTTCTCACGGCTTGCCGTGGCCTTGGCCATCGGACTGATGGTGGGGATCGAACGCGGCTGGAAGTCCCGCGACGCCGAGGAGGATGGCCGGGCGGCGGGCCTGCGCACCTTTGGCCTGTCCGGCCTGATCGGCGGGATTTGTGGCGTGCTGACCGAACCGCTGGGGCCACCGATCGTGGGCATCGCCTTTCTGGCCTTCAGTGCCGCCTTTGGCGCCTTCAGCTGGCTGGAGGCAAAGACCAAAGGCACGGCCAGTGTCACCACCCTGATCGCCGGAATGCTGACCTTTCTGCTGGGCGCTTTGGCCACTGTCGGCGATATCGCCGTCGCCATTGCGGCGGCGGTTAGCATGACCGTGCTGTTAGCCCTGCGCACGCAGCTGCACAGCTGGCTCGCCGCCATCACATGGGAGGAAATCCGGGCCGGACTGATCCTGATGGTGATGTCATTCCTGCTGCTGCCGCTGTTGCCGAACCGGGCGATTGATCCCTGGGGCGCGGTCAATCTGCGTGAGGTCTGGCTTCTGGCGATCATGATGGCGCTGATTTCCTCTACCGGATATGTCGCGGTGCGGCTGTTTGGCGACCGGCTGGGGATCATCGTGACCGCGGCGGCGGGCGGGCTGGCCTCATCGACGGTGACCACGCTGACGTTTGCGCGGTTGGGGCGGGAACAGCCGGGGGCGGTTAATCTGCTGGTGGCGGGCATCCTGATCAGCGGGGCGGTGATGGCGCTGCGCGTCGGGGCGATTGCGTCGGGGCTGAACCCGGCGCTGCTGGGGCCGCTGGCGGTGCCACTGGTCACCGGGTCGGTCACGCTGGGGGCGATGGCCGGGCTGTTCGTGTTCGGCATGCGGGGCAACCCTGCGGATCATCCGGCACCCCGGCTGACCATCGCTAACCCGCTGGTGGTGGGCACCTCGCTCAAGCTTGCGGGCTTTATCGTGGTGGTGATGCTGGCGGCCACGCTGGTGCAGCGCGTCTGGGGCGATGCGGGCGTGCTGGCGGTGGCGGCCGTGTCAGGCATCGCCGATGTCGATGCGATCACCCTGTCGATGGCGCGGATGGAAACGCCTTTACAACTTGCCACCCAGGCGATCTTGCTGGCAGTGGCGGTCAACACCGCCGCCAAGGCCACAATGGCCGCCTGGGTCGGCGGGCGGTCCCTTGGCCTGCGCGTGTGGCTGGCCAGTGCGGCGGCTCTGGCGGCGGCGGGTGCGGCGTATGTGGGGTTGGGCTGAGGTTTTTCGGGCAAGCAAAGCATGTCCGCCTGTCATGGCACCCGGTGCGGCGTCTGGAGATCCACCAATTTAAAAGGTGAGCGTTATCTTTCAACCCGTCACCCTGCCCCACCTTGATCCAGATCAACGTCCCGACCGACAAGCGGCCCTAGAGTCTGGGTTGTGCTATGGGGTTGACCACGCCTTGGGTGAAGGGCAATGCTGCTCCAGTAACAATGTTCCGTTCGAACAGATCGTTTGCCGAACCCCACCGCGCCTGTAAAAGAAAGGTAGTCCATGACCCTGCAGATCCTCGTGCCCCTTCACACCTATCCTGACGGAAATTCCGCCAATATCGCAGCACATGTCGGTGCTGTTGCAAAACATCTCGGGGCCGACGTGCATGGGCTCGTGCTGAACGCCACGTTTCCGCCAGTCTCTTCGCTGATGGGAGACATGCTCATCAATGTCGACAGCATGGTGCGCGAGGTAACGGCCAAGTGCCATGTCCGGGGGACG
>JAYSSN010000378.1:0-7544 GCA_043720555.1 Rhodobacterales bacterium
GCTGCAGGCCAGAATTGCCGGCTGGCAATTCATCTGTCGTAAGGGGTGCCCAGACCAGCCCACGCGGTCCGCAGCGCGCGCGAGTAGGCATGATCGTCATGTCCCGCGTCCCCCGACGGCGCAAGCTGCGCGCGGGCGCGCAATTCGTCCATCGTGCCATCCGGCAGCACGCCCAGCTTGTGCAGAAAGCCCGGCAGATGCCCCGACAGCAACAGCCGCCAGTCATAGCCGAGGCGCGGCGCGATGGTCTGCACGATCCCGAACGGGACTGTGGTGCAGTTTGCCGTCACGGTGTTGTACCACCTGGGCCGCAGCACCAGATCATTGCCCTGTTGCAGGAACGCCAGAAACAGCGCCTTGCGCGCACCCGGTTCCATCAGCACAGGGAACAGCGATACTTTTTCCCGGCGGATATCGGTACGCAGGTGGATCACGTCGCGTTCATCGGCGGCCAGCAGGACCAGCTCAAACCGGCGAAAAAACCCGCCCGTGATAGTGAACCGGTCGCCTTTCTGCCGCCGCGTTTCACCCGAGAACACCACATGTCGCCCATCGGCAAAGCCAAAGCTGACCATGGTGTGGGCGATCAGCGGGCTGCTCCAGATCGACATGACCAGATCAACCGAGCTAATCGTGTCCGGGTCCACCACCATCGGTTCCCAACGTTCGACATACTGATTTCCGGCTGTCCAGCGAAACCGCCGGACGCGGTGCAGCGCTACACGGCTGCCAATGGTCGCACTTACGCCATGCGCAACCTCGGGGATCCACGCCTTGTCATTGCGGGGCACGAGCGCCAGATACCAAAGCGCGAAACCAAGGGCCACACCAGCGGTGGCCACGGCCACAATGGTGATCCAGCCCAGCCAGAGGCCGACCAGCGCCGCAAGCCCCGCGACGGCCAAAACCCCTCGCACCGGCCACAGCATCGCCGCCCCGACATGAGCATTCACCGCCAGCCAAAACAGGCCGAACAGCGCCAGAATGGCAATTGCCAGTATCACCGTCACCGCAAACCCCTTGTGCCGCCGACGCCTGCAGCGTCGCGGCGCGCACCCGTGCGGTCAATACCACATATCCGCATTGTCGGATTTGCGTTGCGCGATGAACGCATTCAGGCCATCGCGGATACCTGCGTCGAGTGGCGGTGCCTCGTATTCGGCCAGCCGCTTTTTCCAAAGAGCGTTTGCGCGGGTTGCAGCATCGGTCGCCCCCGCCGCCTCCCATTTCTCAAACGGTTCGTTGTCGGACAGATCACTGTCCCAGAACGCCGTTTCATAGTGCCGCATCGTGTGGCTGCAGCCAAAGAAATGGTTCCCCGGACCCACTTCGGCAAAGGCATCGACGGCCAGCTGGTCATCGTCGATCCTGATGCCGTCAAGATAGGTATGCAGCGCCCCGCAAAGATCGGCATCGAGCATGAATTTCTCGTACGACATGCTGAGAAGCCCGTCCAGAAAACCAGCCGAATGAAGAATGAAATTTGCCCCGCAATGAATGGCGGCAAGCATGCTCATGGTGCCTTCCATCATCGCCTGTGCATCGGGCAGTTTCGAGGTGGTGAAGTTGCCCGAACAGCGCAGTGGCAGGTTCAGGCGCCGGGCAAGCTGGCCGATGACCATGGAGCCGATTGCGGGTTCCGGCGTGCCGAATGTGGGGCTGCCGGAACGCAGCGACATCGAGGACAGGAAGTTGCCGAAAATGACGGGGGCACCGGGGCGTTCAAGTTGGGTCAGCGCACAACCGGCCATGGTTTCGGCCAATGATTGTGCGATGGCCCCGGCACTGGTGACCGGTCCCATGGCACCGCCAAGGATGAAGGGCACGATGACCGCAGCCTGGTTTGCGCGGGCATAGGCGCGCAACGAGTTGGTCATGGTGCCATCCCAGACGAGGGGGGAATTCACGTTGACGTTGCCCAGGATGACGCAGTTCCGATCGACGAAATCCGCGCCAAACAGGATGCGGGACATCTCGATACTGTCCTCGGCCCGGTCTTCGGCGGTGACCGATCCCATGTAGGGGCGGTCGGACAGCGTCATGTGTGCCATCACCATATCGAGGTGGCGCTTGTTCACGGGGATGTCGGTCGGCTCGCAAATCGTGCCACCGGAGTGGTGGAAGTTGGGGCTGGATTGCGCGAGTTTGATGAAGTTCTGAAAGTCCTCCAGTGTGCCAAAGCGCCTGCCACGGTCAAGGTCCATCACGAAAGGGCTGCCATAGGCGGGTGAGAACACAACGTTTTTTCCACCAATTTCAACCGAATGGGCGGGGTTTCGTGCATGTTGCGTGAACTGGGCTGGGGCGGTTCTCAGCACCTCACGCAGCAGGCCGGGCGGGAATTTCACCAGCAGGCCCTGCACATCGGCACCGGCCCTGCGCCAATGATCCAGCGCGACAGAATCATCACGGAACTCGATGCCCGTCTCGGCCAGAATGCGATCGGCGGCGGCCTCGATGCGGATCAGGTTTTCTTCAGACAGCACGTCGTAGGTAGGGATGTTGCGGACAATATAGGGGCGGCCCATCCCGGTGCCTCTGGCCGCGCGCTGGATTTGCCGTGCATTGCGTCCGCTTCTGATGGGTTCGTTCATGGTGATCCTCCAACCTGTCACATGAAACACCCGGTGTCGCGCGGGTGGCCCCGCACGCGCGACAGTTGAAGGTCCGTTTGCGCCGCGGATGGTCAGGTTACGACATCAGGTGCGGTCCGGCCGGTGTATTCGGCGATCCGGGCCAGGGCGTGCGCCGCACGGATCACGGGAGCAAGCGCCTCTTGGGGGTCGTGGTGCAGACCGTCGGGCCCCGGCGCGTAGCGTTCGAGGTAGATCCGCAGGGTTGCCCCTTCCGTACCCGTTCCCGACAGCCGCAGGACGATGCGGCTGCCACCTTCAAAGATGATGCGCACGCCCTGATTGCGGCTGACCGAACCATCGACCGGGTCGGTATAGGCAAAATCGTCGGCGCGCGCGATGGTCATCCCTTCGATCTGCCTGCCCTGAAGGGTGGACAGGCTGGCGCGCAGGGCAACGATCATGGCATCCGCCTTGTCGGTGGCAATCGCCTCAAAATCATGGCGGCTATAGTAGTTGCGCCCGTATCTGGCCCAGTGTTCGCCAAGGATGTCGGCCACGGACTGGCGACGGACGGCGAGGATGTTCAGCCACAGCAGGATCGCCCAGAGGCCATCTTTTTCGCGTACATGATCCGATCCGGTGCCAAAGGATTCCTCGCCACAGATCGTGGCGCGGCCCGCATCGAGCAGGTTTCCGAAGAATTTCCAGCCGGTGGGCGTTTCGAATTTGGCGATGCCCAAGGCATCGGCAACCCGGTCGGCAGCAGCAGATGTTGGCATCGACCGCGCAACACCCTTCAGCCCCGCCGTATAGCCGGGCGCAAGTTGGGCGTTGGCGGCCAGCACCGCAAGGCTGTCGGACGGCGAGACATAGATGCTGCGCCCGACCACCATGTTGCGGTCACCGTCGCCGTCGGACGCAGCACCGAAATCGGGGGCGTTTGCGCCAAACATCTCATCCATCAGGGCCTTGGCCCATGTCGGGTTCGGATCGGGGTGCATGCCGCCGAAATCTGGCAACGGGGTGCCGTTCACGACGGTGCCTGTGGCAGCACCCAGCCGTTTTTCCAGAATTTCCGTCGCGTAGGGGCCGGTCACTGCACACATGCTGTCCATGCGCATGCGGAAACCACCTGCGAACATCGCGCGGATGGCGGCGAAATCGAACAGCGTTTCCATCAGGGCGGCGTAGTCAGCGACCGGGTCGACGACATCGACGATCATGCCGCCAAGGTCATGTCGGCCGATGTGGCCGAGATCGACATCCTGCGCATCAAGTATGTTGTATTCGGCAATCGTCGTGGTGCGTGCAAACATGGCTTCCGTCACGGCTTCGGGTGCCGGGCCGCCGTTGGGCATGTTGAACTTGACCCCGAAATCCTCGGTCGGGCCGCCGGGATTGTGAGAGGCGCTCATGATGATGCCGCCGTCGGTCCTGTTCAGCCGGATCAGGTGGCTGGCGGCCGGGGTCGACAGGATTGCACCCTGCCCCACGATCACGCGCGCGGCCCCGTTCGCCGCCGCCATCCGCAAGATCACCTGTGCTGCACGGTCGTTGAAATAGCGCCCGTCGCCGCCCAGAACAAAGGTTTTGCCCTGCACCCCCACGACATCGAAAATCGCCTGGACGAAGTTTTCAAGATAGTGCCGCCCCATGAACACGGGCGTCTTCTTGCGCAGGCCGGATGTACCGGGTTTTTGGCCATCAATCGGGGCGGTGGCAACGGTGTGGATGGTCATGCGGGGCCTCCTGTGGCGGCAAAAACGAGGACGGATGTGGCGGGTGCCGCCTGCCCCTTGGGCCAGCGGGCGGGCGACGCTTCTGGTTGGGTGGTGTTCAGCACCACCTGCCAGCCGTGCGCGGTGTCGGGCAGCGTCAGGGGCGTGGCGGGTCCGGTGTTGAAGACTGCGAAGATCGCATCACCGGCATCCGCCCCCTCGGCTGCCATGCGCAATTCCACGCAAAGACAGCGAAATGCCGCATCGTGCCATTCGTTGGCTGCCGGCGTCTGGCCATCGGCCCGCCGCCAGATCACGTCGGGCAGGCCATCGCTGGGGCGGGTTTCGGCATGCAGGAACCGCCGTTGCCGAAGCACCGGATGCGCGTGGCGCAGTGCGGTCAGCCGCGCAACAAAGGCTTGCAAGCCCTTGTCCGCCGACGCCCAGTCAATCCACGAGGTTTCGTTATCCTGCGCATAGGCGTTGTTGTTGCCACCCTGGCTTTGGCCGATCTCGTCGCCTGCCAGGATCATCGGGGTACCCTGGCTGAGAAACAGTGTCGCCAGCATGTTGCGTTTTCGCAAGGCCCGGCCTGCGCGCACCAGCGGGTCCGCGGTCGGACCTTCAACGCCAAGGTTATCGGAATAATTGTCCGCATGACCGTCGCGGTTATCCTCGCCATTTGCAAGGTTGCGCTTGACGGTAAAGCTGACCGCGTCTTCCAGCGTGAAGCCGTCATGGCTGGTCAGAAAATTGACCGATGAGGTCGCTGAACGACCGTGCCGATCAAACTGATCTGCAGACCCCAGCAGACGCCCCGCAAAATCCGGCATCATGCCCGCGTCGCCGCGCCAGACGCGGCGGATGCCATCACGGTACTTGTCATTCCATTCGGCAAACGGATGCGGGTAGTTGCCCAGCTGATACCCCCCCGGCCCGATGTCCCATGGCTCGGCAATCAGTTTGACGCGTGACAGCACCGGGTCTTGCCGGATCGCATCGAAAAAGCCGCCATTCGGATCAAAGCCATAAGCCTCACGCCCCAGAACCGATGCCAGATCAAAGCGAAAGCCATCGACATGGTAGGTTTCCACCCAATGGCGCAGGCTGTCCATCACCATGCGCAACACCATGGGATGGGTCAGGTTCAGCGTATTGCCGGTGCCTGCATCGTTCATGTAGTGCCGCCCGCCGTGCGTCAGGCGATAGTAACTGGCATTGTCAAAGCCCCGGAACGACAGGGTGGGGCCGTGTTCATCACCCTCGCCCGTGTGGTTGTACACGACATCCAGAATAACCTCGATGCCCGCGGCATGAAAGCGGCGGACCATCGACTGAAACTCCCACACCTGGCCGCGTGTCAGATAGCGCGGTTCCGGCGCGAAAAAGCCAAGCGTCTGATAACCCCAGTAATTCTTTAATCCTTTGGTCACCAGAAAGCGGTCATCCATAAAAGCCTGAACCGGCAGAAGTTCAATCGCGGTGACGCCCAACTGTTGCAGATGCGCGATCACGGCATCCGATGACAGCCCAAGGAAGCTGCCGCGCAGGCCACGGTCGACGCCCGGATGCAGCGCGGTCATGCCCTTGACATGCGCCTCATAGATCACCGTGTCGGCACGCGGCACACGGGGCGCGCGGTCGCTGGCCCAGTTGAAGGACGGGTCAACCACCACCGATTTCGGCACCGCAAAGGCACTGTCGCGCGTGTCGTATGACAAATCCCCGCGCGGGCTGCCGATCTTGTAACCCATCAACGCATCCGACCAGCGCAGGCGGCCCTCCAAAGCGCGCGCGTAGGGGTCGATCAGCAGCTTGTTGGGGTTGAAGCGATGCCCCTGTTCGGGCGCATAGGGCCCCTGCACGCGAAAGCCGTAAAGCGTGCCGGGCGTCAGACCGCCCACATGCCCGTGCCAGATATCGCCATCGCGTTCGGGCAAGGTGATCCGGGCCATTTCCTTGCGGCCGTCGGCGGAGAACAGGCACAGGTCAATCTGTTTTGCATGGGCCGAAAACACGGCAAAGTTCACGCCCTCGCCATCAAAGGTCGCCCCCATCGGCCATGGCCGACCGGACGTCACCGTATGGCCCGACAGCCGTGCAGGCAGTCTTTGTGTCGGTGTCACCGGATCAGACCTTCGTAAAGAGCGGCATAGGCGGCGGCAGAAGTCTCCCACCCAACCGGGTGTTTCATGGCGTTCTTCCGGACCTGCGCCCATCCCTTCTGGTTCGCATAAAGCGCCAGAAGTTGCCGCAGGGCGGTGGCAAAGGCAATCGCATCGGTCGGATGAAAGGTGATGCCGGTCGCCACACCGGCCGCCATCGCAGCGGGCGAGGCATTGATCACCGTATCGGCAAGCCCGCCCACAGCCGCCACCAGCGGGATCGTGCCATACCGCAGGCCATACATCTGGGTCAGACCGCAGGGTTCAAACCGGCTGGGCACCAGCACCGCGTCACCACCCGCAAACATCCGGTGGCTGAGGGATTCGTCATAACCCACGCGCAGGCCGACGCGGTCGGGAAACTGGGCGTGAAGGCCCCGCATCGCAGCCTCAAGCGCCGGATCGCCCGAGCCGAGAATGGCAAGACCGCCGCCACGTGCGATGAAATCAGGCAACACCGCGGGCAGCAGGTCGATCCCCTTCTGGTCGGTCAGGCGGCTGACCACAATCGCCAGCGGCCCCGGCACATCCAGCCCGAACTCCGCGCACAACGCAGCCCGCGCCGTGGCCTTGCCCTGCATCGCACTCACCGAATAGTTCATCACGTCGCCATCGGTTTCGGGCGACCAAAGGCCGGTATCAACCCCGTTCAGGATCCCGCTGACCACGCCGGCCCGCGCGGTAATGACGCCTTGCAGACCCATGCCGTATTCAGCCCGTGCCAGCTCTGCGGCATAGGTCGGCGACACCGTGGTGATGCGGTCCGCGGTCACCATCCCGGCCTTCAGGGCGGACAAGCCGCCGTAATATTCCAGCGCGGCAGGGTGAAACTGTTCAGCGGGCAGGCGCAAGGCTGCCAGCATCGACGCACCCGCCCAGCCCTGAAACGCGACGTTGTGGATGGTCATGATGGATTTTACGCGCCCCGCCCCGCCATAGGCAAGATAGGCTGGCGCAAACCCGGCCTGCCAGTCATGGGCATGCAGCACATCGGGTGCCCAGCCGTCAAAGCCCGCCCGCGCCATGTTTGCCGCCACCCACGACAGGGCGGCAAACCGCTGGGCATTGTCGCCCCAGTCGCCGCC
>JAYSSN010000379.1:0-7525 GCA_043720555.1 Rhodobacterales bacterium
CACCACGTTCGCCACCACAGCGGCCCATCCCGTGATGTGATGACCCAGCCACTCCCAGCCCAGTACCTCCATCCCGTGTATGATGATGGACCCGCCAACCCACAGCATCGCCAGCGTGCCCACAGCAGACAGCACCGCCAGCAGTTTCGGCATCGCCAGAACCAGGCCCCGGCCAAAGGCCCGCCCGCCGCCGGTGCGGCCACGTTTGGCCAGATGCAGGCCGATGTCATCCATCTTCACAATCAGCGCCACCGTGCCATACACCGCCGCCGTGATTGCGATCCCGACGATGGCCAGAGTCACAGCCTCCATCCAGATGTTGCTGGCGGGGATTTCCGCCAGCGCGATCGTCATGATCTCGGCCGACAGGATGAAATCGGTCTTGATCGCGCCGGCCACCTTTGCCTCTTCCAGATGAGCGGGGTCCTTGGTGTCGAAATCTGCCTCAACCTCGTCATCGGCATGCGGGGCGAGCAGGTGGAACACTTTTTCCGCCCCTTCAAAGCACAGATAGGCCCCGCCGATCATCAGCAGCGGCGTAATGAGGCCCGGCGCGAAGCTGGACAGGATCAGTGCGGCGGGCAGCAGGATCACCAGCTTGTTCTTCAGGCTTCCCAGCGCGATGCGGCCGATGATCGGCAATTCGCGGTCAGCCTCGAACCCGGTCACATATTTCGGCGTCACTGCCGCATCGTCGATCACCACGCCTGCGGCCTTCGCGCCCGCCTTGGCTGCCGCGCCCGCGATGTCATCGATCGACGCCGCCGCCACCTTGGCGATGGCCGCCACATCATCCAACAGCGCAATCAGACCGCTCATTCCCATCTCCGTCTTTGGCATCACACTAGAGCGTCGGGGCAAAAGGGCAATGTTCCCGCCCCTTCACCTTGCGACATCAATACTCTAGCCTGCCCACGCAGCAGGAGGAACCACGTGACGAACACTTTGGCCATCATTCTGGCGGGTACGATCCTGACGGGCCTGATCCTCGATCAACTGCTGAATACCGGGACCGCCACCATGTTCCTGCTGCGAAAGCTGTTCGACTTCATCGAGTATCTGGCGTTCTGGCGATAAATCCGCCAAACGCATGTTGAACACCGCCGCTCGTTCTGGTTCTGAGCGCCAACATTGCCGGGGAAGCCCGGACCTTATTTGGGAGAGTGACATGACCGTCAAAGTCGCAATCAACGGATTTGGCCGCATCGGCCGCAACGTGCTGCGTGCCATCATCGAATCCGGTCGCACAGATATCGAGGTGGTCGGGATCAATGACCTTGGCCCGGTGGAAACCAATGCGCATCTGCTGCGCTTTGATTCGGTACATGGCCGCTTTCCCGCAACCGTGACGACCACCGCCACGACCATCGACGTAGGTCGCGGCCCGATCGAGGTTTCGGCGATCAGGAACCCGGCCGACCTGCCCTGGGGCCATGTGGACATCGTGCTGGAATGCACCGGCATCTTCACGTCAAAGGAAAAGTGCCTGCCGCATCTGGAAAATGGCGCCAGGCGGGTGCTGATTTCCGCGCCGGGCGATGGCGCGGACAAGACGATTGTGTTTGGCGTGAACCACGACACGCTGACGAAAGATGATATCGTCGTGTCGAACGCCTCATGCACCACCAACTGCCTGTCGCCCGTCGCGCAAGTGCTGCATGCCGCGATCGGCATCAAGCGTGGCTTCATGACCACGATCCACAGCTACACGGGCGATCAGCCCACGCTGGATACGATGCACAAGGATCTGTACCGCGGACGTGCCGCGGCACTGTCGATGATCCCGACCTCGACCGGGGCTGCCAAGGCCGTGGGTCTGGTGCTGCCGGACCTGAAGGGCAAACTTGACGGTGTGGCCATCCGCGTGCCCACGCCCAACGTCTCGGCTGTCGACTTCGTGTTCGAGACGAACCGCGCCACGACCGTACAGGAAATCAACGACGCCATCCGGGCGGCGGCGAACGGGCGGCTGAAGGGCATCCTTGGCATTACCGACCAGCCAAATGTCAGTGCAGATTTCAACCACGACCCGCATTCAAGCGTGTTCCACATGGACCAGACCAAGGTGATGGACGGCACGATGGTGCGCATCCTTGCATGGTATGACAACGAATGGGGCTTCTCAAACCGCATGGCTGATACGGCGGTGGCGATGGGCAAGCTGATCTGATTTTCGAATGAATTAAGGAAAAATGGCAGCTCTGGCTGGCCTTTACTTATGCGCAAGCCATGCACTCCATGCATAGCCGCAGCGCAGCATTATGCGTTGATCGCAGGTCCGGAAAGGAACATGTTCGCTGCAGCAAGGAGAACGAGCAGACCCTTGTCACGAAAGGATGAACCAGATGAACGTGATTACCCTGTTTAAAGAAGCTATCGAAAAACGTGCCCTCTACGTGAGAACGCGCGACGAAATCGCCCATATGCCGCTGGAGGTGGCGTTGGACCTGAACATTTACCGTGGTGATGCAGAGCGCATTGCACACGAGGCCGTCTATGGCAAAGCCGCCTGACATCAGGTGCCGCGGTGACGAAAAGGCCCGGGGGTTCGCCCCGGGCCTTTTGGTTTTCAGGTACCGGTAAAACGCGCCTTGCGCTTTTCCAGAAACGCCGTAACGCCCTCGCGGAAATCGGTCGAGGTGCCGCACGTCCCCTGCCAGGCTGCCTCGCGCGCCAGTTGCGCGGGCAGGTCCGCCTCGGCCGATGCGCGCAGCAACGATTTCACACCCCGATAGGCGAGCGTCGGGCCGGTGGCGAGCGTCGCTGCGCGGGCGCGCCAGTGGCCATCGAAGGCGTCATCGGCCACACACTCCCAGATCATGCCCCAGTCGGCGGCCTGACGCGCGCTGATTGTGTCGGCAAACAACATCGCACCCATGGCGCGGGCCATGCCGATCTGGCGCGGCAGCCAGTAAGTGCCGCCCGCATCCGGCACAAGACCGATGCGGGTAAAGGCTTGCACGAAACTGGCACTTTGCGCTGCAATCACCACGTCGCAGCCCAGCGCGAGATTTGCCCCCGCCCCAGCTGCGGCCCCGTTGACCGCGGCGATGGTGGGAATGGGGCAATCGGCAATGGCGATCAGCAGCGGTTCGTATTCATCGCGCAAGATGCCTTCCAGATCGAGCGTATCAAACCCACCGGCATCGTTCAGATCCTGCCCCGATGAAAACGCGCGCCCCCGGCCGGTAATGACCAGCACCCGTGCCTCGGCTGTTGCCCGCCGGATCGCGGTCATCAAGCCTGCGCGGACCGCGCGGTTCAACGCGTTCATCGTGGATGGGCGGTCGATCGTGGCCACCGCCACGCCATCGCTGCAGTCGTAAGTCACGTCCATGGGGCACCTCCGCTGCGCCACCCTAACGGCTGTGCACAAAGGCGCACCAGCCTGAACGCCGCGTCAGTCCTGCATAAGATCACGCAGGCGGGCCGCTTCAGCCTCGGTCAGTGCGGCATCCGCCGGTGTGCGGCGCCGCGCTGACACCAGGGCAATTCCCAGACCGGCGGCCAGCATCGCGGGCCCGGCCAGCCACAACAGCCAGTTCAACCCCTTGACCGGCGGATTCAGCAGCACGAACTCGCCATAGCGCTCGACCATGTACGCGCGCACGTCGTCGTCGCTGTCACCCGCCACCAGCCGCTCGCGTACCAGAATGCGCAGATCACGCGCGATGGCCGCATTGCTGTCGTCGATGCTTTCGCTTTGGCACTGCACACAGCGCAGCTCTTGCGACAACGCCCGCGCCCGCGCCTCCAGCACCGGGTCAGGCAGCACTTCGTCGGGCTGGACCGCACCGGCGGGCAGCGCCAGCAGCAACCACAGGGCGAGCGCACGGATCATTCCGCCGGTACCGCCGCTGCCGCACGCCGCACGCCCGCGGCCACCCGGTAGCGCCGGTCCGACAGGCTGAGCAGTCCGCCGAACCCCATCATCAGCGCCCCGCCCCACAGCCAGTTGGCGAACGGCTCGATATAACTGCGCACCGCCCAGCCCCCGCTGTCCTGCGCGTCACCGATCACCAGATACAGATCGCGGAACAGACCATAGTCGATCGCGGCCTCGGTCGTGGGCATCCCCTGCACCGGGTAGAACCGCTTTTCGGGGAACAGTGTCACGACGTCCGCGCCGTTTCGTGTCACCTTCATCTCGGCCATGGTGGACAGATAATTCGGCCCCTGCACCTGTTCGACCGTCACCAGTTGCACGGTATAAGACCCCAGCGGAAACGCTTCACCCGGCTGCACGACCCGAATATCCTCGACCTTCCAGGCATTCATCGCAGCCACGGCAAAGATCGTCACCCCCAACCCGGCATGCGCCATGGCCTTGCCATAGTCCGCACGCGGCAGGCGCGTCAGACGGCCCATGCGCACGGCCAACCCCTCACGCCCTGTGCGCGACCAAAGATCGGCGAGAGTGCCAAACACCACCCACGTCCCCAGCATCAACCCCACGGGTCCAAGCGCCGACCGCCCTGACTGCATCGCAAAGGCCAGCGCCCCAAGGCCCAGCGCCAGCACCACCACAGGCAACAGGCCCGCCAGCGCCCTGCGCACCGACCCGCGTTTCCATGCCAGCGTGCTGCCCACCGGCAGGATCACCGCCAGCGCCACCATGAAGGGCGTAAAGGCCGCGTTGAAGAACGGCGCTCCCACGCTCAGCTTGGCACCCCACAACACCTCCGCGATCAGCGGCCAGATCGTGCCGACAAACACCACAAAGGCGGCAACCGCGAGCAGCAGGTTGTTGGCGACCAGGGCCCCTTCCCGGCTGATCGTACCAAACACGCCCTTTGCCTCCATGGCACCCGCCCGCGCGGCAAACAGCGACAGCGCACCGCCGGTAAAGATACCCAGGATCATCAGGATGAACACGCCCCGTTCGGGATCGTTGGCAAAAGCGTGGACCGAGGTGATGACACCTGACCGCACGATGAAGGTGCCGATCAGCGAAAATCCGAAGGCAAGGATCGCCAGCAGGATCGTCCACGCCTTCAGGCTGTCACGCTTTTCCACGACAATCGCCGAATGCAGCAAGGCCGCCGCCAGCAGCCATGGCATGAAGGACGCATTCTCCACCGGATCCCAGAACCAGAACCCGCCCCAGCCAAGCTCATAATAGGCCCACCACGACCCCAGAGCGATACCGATGGTCAGGAATATCCATGCAGCCAGCGTCCAGGGCCGCACCCAGCGCGCCCACGCGGCATCGACGCGGCCTTCGATCAGGGCCGCGACAGCGAACGAAAAACTCATCGAAAGGCCGACATAGCCCAGATACAGAAACGGCGGATGAAAGGCCAGACCGGGGTCTTGCAACAACGGATTGAGGTCCCGCCCGTTCATCGGCGGCACCTCCAGGCGCAGGAATGGGTTGCTCGTCATCAGCATGAACAGCAGGAACGCGACGCCGATCATCCCCTGCACCCCGATCACCCGCGCGCGCAGCGTGGGCGGCAGGTTGCCGCCGAACACCGCAGCACAAGCCCCAAACAGCGCCAGGATCAGCACCCACAGCAGAAGCGACCCCTCATGGTTCCCCCATGTGCCTGCAATCTTGTAAAGCATCGGCTTCAAGGTATGCGAGTTGGCCACAACCAGCCGCAGCGAGAAATCCGAAACCACAAAGGCATACATCAGGGCCGCAAAGGCAAATCCCACCAGCACCAGTTGTGCGACCGCCGCAGGTCCTGCCACCGCCATCCATACCCCGTCACGCCGCTGCGCGCCGACCAGCGGCACGACGGTCTGGATCAACGCCACCGCGAGCGCCAGAATCAGCGCGAAATGCCCAAGCTCGACAATCATGGTCAGCCCTCCGTTTTACCCCTTCTAGGACATTCCAGCCGCCCGGACCATGGGCCAATCGCCGCGCCTGATCTCCGGCCACCATTCAAAGTTCCACATTTTCTGTCGAAAAATATCCTCGGGGGTGAGGCGCGGCACGCGCCGAGGGGGCAGACTGCCCCCTTTCTACCGTCGCCCCGCCCTGCGCGTGGACAACAAAAGGTTCGTCTCGGACGTCATCACGCCCTCAATCTCGCGGATGCGGAAGATCACCTGATCCAGTTCCTCCAGCGTCTGCGCGCCCAGTTCCGCGATCAGATCCCATTGCCCGGTTGTCGAATGCACCGCCAACACCGCCGGCAGGCCCGACAGCCGCGCCATGATGCGTTCGGCCCCCCGCCCCTCGATCCCGATCAGCATCAGCGCCCGCACCGCCGATAGCGATACATCCGCCCGTGTCACCACGGTGAAGCCTGCTATGTCACCCTTGGTCGACAGACGCTCCATCCGGGCGCGCACGGTGGCGCGGCTTAACCCCAGCCGATCCGCAAGATCGGACAGGGCCGCGCGCCCGTCGCGGCGCAACTCTGCTATCAACCGGGTGTCGACATCATCCATCATGGTCAACTTTTCTGCCACTTTGTGCAAAGCATTATACGGAATGCCAAAGACGATGCTAGGATTCGTCGCAATCTGCAAAGACATTCCCTCGAACAAAAGGAATCTCCAATGGCCAGAACCGTTCTGATCGGCGCCCCGATCGACACCGGGCAAAAAAACCCGGGCTGCATCATGGGGCCTGCGGCCTATCGCGTGGCAGGTCTTGCCCAGGCGATCCGCGATCTGGGGCATGGGGTGGATGACTGGGGCGATGTCGCGTTGCCCGACCTGACGGAGGTGAACTACCCCAACCCTGCCATCCATCACCTGGCCGAAACACTCGGCTGGACGGATGTCTTGCAGGACCGCGTGGATGACGCACTGTCCGAAGGCGGCATGCCGATCATCATGGGGGGCGATCATTCGCTGGCCCTCGGTTCGGTTGCGGGGGCTGCGGCCTATGCTGACCGCACCGGCAAGCCGTTGTTCCTGCTTTGGCTCGATGCGCATTCGGACTTCCACACGCTGGCCACCTCCACCAGCGGCAATCTGCATGGCACGCCGCTCGCCTATATCGCAGGCCGTGACGGGTTCGGGGCGTTCCCGCCCTTCCCCGCGCCCGTGCCCGCCGACCGCATCTGCCTGTTCGGTATCCGGTCCGTCGACGCGGCCGAACACGCGGCCCTGCTGCGCCACGACATTGCGATCAACGACATGCGCGTGCTGGATGAACAGGGCATCGTCGCCCCGTTGCGCGCCTTTCTGACCCACGTCCGCAACGGTGGCGGGATGCTGCACGTCAGCCTCGATGTCGATTTCATGGACCCCGCCGTGGCCCCGGCCGTCGGCACGACCGTTCCGGGCGGCACCACCCTGCGCGAGGCGCATCTGGTGATGGAAATGCTGCACGAGTCCGGTCTTGTCACCTCGCTCGATCTGGTGGAACTGAATCCCTTCCTCGACGAACGCGGCCGTACCGCGCGCGTCATGGTGGATCTGGTCGCATCCCTGATGGGCCGCAAGGTGTTCGACCGCATGACACGAAGCCTGTGATGCTGACCCCGTCAAAACAGGCGATGGTTCCATTTGTAAGCGTTGCCAATATGATGAAGCTTGTTCTTCACCTGGGCATAGAGCG
>JAYSSN010000380.1:0-7524 GCA_043720555.1 Rhodobacterales bacterium
GCACGTCCGGATCGGCCGAAGTGATATCGGCGGCTTTCGACAGCCCGTCCGAACAGGTCACGTCCAGCCCGTGATCGCGTATCAGGCCTGCCAGCGCGCCGGCCTTTTCGTCCGACATGCCCAGAAGCGAGATTTCGACACCGTCAAAGCCCAGATCGGCCACGGTGCGCAGGATCGGGGCGATGTCATCGGTCCACCGCGCCATCCACAAGCCCGCATGAATTCCGAACTTCATGTCATCACCCAAAGGCTGTGTGGCGGCAGGTTGATGGCGATGGTCTGGCCGGGCACGATGCCTTCCACCAGATCTGGACTGAGGACCGCCTCCAGTTCGGTCGCGCCCACCTGCAGTTTCAGGCGGGTCTGGGTGCCCAGATAAACCCGGTCGGTCACAGCGGCGCGCAGCGTGTTGGTTGCCGCCTCGCCGATACGGATCGCCTCGGGGCGGATGGTCAGGGTGCCTGCCCCTTGCGGGACGCCGCCGGGCATGGTCAGTCGTCCCAGTGTCGATTGGAAATGCGTCCCGTCTGAATGGCCGCGCACAAAATTGTGCCCGCCAAAGAAACGTGCCACAGCCTCTGTCGCCGGGCGTTTGTAAAACGTATCGGCGGGATCATACTGGCGCAATTGCCCGTCAAGGATCAGGGCCACGCGGTCGGCCAGCACGACCGCCTCTTCCTGATCGTGGGTGACAAAGATCGTGGTGATGCCAAGTTGCTTTTGCAGACCCCGGATCAGATCGCGCATTTCCAGCCGCAGATGGGCGTCGAGGTTTGAAAGTGGCTCGTCCAGCAACAGCACCTTGGGCGCCACGATCAGGGCACGCGCCAGGGCGATGCGTTGCTGCTGGCCACCGGACAGCTCTGACGGCTTGCGCGCGCCCAGATCGGGCAATCTGACCAAGTCCAGCATTTTCGTGACCCGCGCGGCAATCTCGCCCTTGGGGACCTTGCGCATGCGCAGGCCAAAGCCCACATTGTCGGCAACCGACATATAGGGAAACAGCAGGTAGTTCTGGAACACCATGACAACGCCGCGGTCTTCGGGCCGGTCTCGCAGGATCGAGCGGCCATCAAAGGTGACGTCGCCACCGGATGGCTCCAGAAGCCCCGCAATCATCTTCATCGTCGTGGTCTTGCCACAACCCGAAGGCCCCAGAAGGGCAGTCAACTCGCCGCTGGGAATTTCCAGCGACAAGCGGTCCAGCGCGGGCGTGGCCGCACCGGGATAGGTCTTGCTGAGGCTGGTGATCGACACATGCGTCATACGCGGCCAAACCCTCCGACAGCGCCGCTTCGGCCGGACAATTGGCGGGCCGTCAGGATCAGGATCAGGATACCCGGCAGGATGTAGATCATCGCGATGGCCCCGGTGATGTCATTGCGCCCTGACGAGACAAAGTTGAACAGCAGCAGCGGCAACGTCACCACCCGCCCCCCACCGATCAGCAGGGTCAGCACATACTGGCTCCATGACACCAGGAACGCGAAGAGGCCCCCGACAACGATGCCCGGCATGATTGCGGGCAAGGTCACATGCCAGAAGGTCTGCAAGGGCGAGGCCCCCAGGCTGCGCGCCTGCTGTTCAAAGGCCGGGTCGTAATTGGCGAAAATCCCCGCCATCACCAGTGTCATGTAGGGCAGCGTCGGGATCAGATGCACCAGCACAACCCCGGTAATGGTGTTGGTCAGGCCCAGACCGATAAAGACCGAATGGATGCCCAGGGCGACCGCGATCCCGGGCACGATCACCGGCGCAAGGATCATCAGCTCGACCAGCGCCTTTCCACGAAAACTGTGCATGCCCAGGGCACGTCCGGCCGGAACCCCGATCAGGGTCGCCAGCGCCGTCGCGCAAACCGCGATCCAGATGGTGAGCCACAGGCTGTCCAGCACGCCCGCCGTATCTGACAGCGCGTAGTTCCATGCCTTCATCGACCACTGCTGCGGCAGAAGCGACGGAAACCGCCACCCCCGCGCAAAGGACCAGATGGCCAGCGGCACCAGTGGCAGGACAAGCCACACGATCAGCAGCAGACCGGACATCATCTGGATGGTGCGGATGACCACAGAATCGCGCTGCATGCCCTAGCTCCTTATGCCGCGCCGGGTGGCGCGGATATAGACGGCGATCATTACCGCAGACAGGACGGCAATCACCACGGCCATCGCCATGGCCTCGGGGCGTGCGGCAAGGTCGACGTCGGTATAGCTGCGATAGGCGAGCACCGGCAGCGTTGCAGGGTAGTTCGCCCCAAGGACGGCCGGGATCTCGTAGGCGCCGAAGGTGAAGGCAAAGACCATGACCGACGCTGACAGCACTCCGGGAAAGATCAGCGGCAGCAGAACGTGCCGGAAGGCCTGCCAGCGGCTTGCCCCCAATGACCGCGCGACCGCTTCATAGTCCTGACCAATGGATTGCATGTTGGCCAGAACAATAACGCCAATGAACGGCACTTCTTTCCATATATATTGCAGAATGATACCAATGGCATAGGGATCAAAGACCATCGCCGGAAAGTCGGCTGGTCTGGTGATCAGGCCCATTTCTGCGGCCAGCCGTGCAAAGGTGCCTGACTGGGAAAACAGATACAGAATACCGATAGCCCCCACCAGATGCGGCACGGTCAGGTTCAACTGAAAGAGAAAGTTGATCAGCCCGCGCCCCATAAAACTGCGGCGCAGCAACAGCGCGGCCGCAATCGCGATCACCGCCGACATGACGGTCGAGGTGAAAGCGATGTGAAACGTCAACAGAAACGACCAATAGAATTCCGGATCGGCAAAGACCGATGCATAGGCATCAAGATTGGGCCGCGTCAGGCCGATGACGGGCATGTAGTTGAACGAACGCATGACCCCGACAGCCAACCCGCCAAAGAACAGCACCCCGATCACCAGAATCGCCGGAAGCAGCAGCAACATGATCCTGGTACGATCCGACATGACGGCGCGCGGCCTCCGGTTTTGCCTTCAGGGGTTGCCGATGGCGCAGCCCAGGCCGCGCCATCGGACGGGCACCAGCCTACTTCTCGGCGACGTTGGCGATCCAGCCCTGTTCGATTGCCGAAATCCAGTCGGCCTGCGGTTCCGGCAGGGCGTTCCTGGCCAGTTCTTCGGCAGAGACCACTGAAGGATGACGCTCGATCGCGTTGAACATTTCCTGAAGTTCGGCGCTCGTGCGGTCCATCTCGATGCCGGGGCTGGTGCCCCAGACATCGGGCAGCGCCTTTTGCAACTGCGCCTCGCCCGACAAAAGCACGTTTTGCAACACCATCGCCGCCGCCTTGTTGGGCGAATTGAACGGGATGATCGTGTAGTTGGTATTGCCGATGGTACCATCGGTCAGCCCGTAAGACATGACCGTGTCAGGATAGGTTCCCGCCTGAACCGCCAGCCCGAACTGCGCCGGTTCATAGTTGAAGTTCAGCGCCACTTCCTTGTTGGCAAACAGTTCGTTCAACTGGTTGATCGAGGTTGGATAGGTCGCGCCTTCGCGCCACAGGAACGGTTCAATCTCGTTCAGGATCGCCCACGTCTTGGCAGCGGCGTCATCGAATCTGGCCTGATCAAACGGTCCCATCAGGTTCTGCGGCCCGCCCGCAGCATGGTAAAACACATGCCGGACAAAGACAGCACCCGTGAAATCGGGCGGGGCGGGATAGGTGAACTGACCGGGATTGGCCTTGATCCAGTCCAGCAGTTCCGGGATGGACCTGGGCGGGTTCGGCGTCACGGCGCTGTCATGGGCAAAGGCGAACTGCGCCCTTGACCAAGGCACCTCGCAGCCCTCGACGGGTACGCCGAAATCATTGGCAATGGCCGGATTATCCCAGTTGATCAGCGCGTTGTTGGGCAGCGTGTCGGTGTAGCCGCACCAGGCAAGGTCGCCTTGCTTCATGGTGCGGAAATTTTCGCCGTTGATCCAGATCATGTCGACTGATCCTGCGTCCGTCACGCCGGACTCTTTCTCGCCCAGTACGATGTTCACCGCCTCGACGGTATCCGTGATCCCAACCCGGTTCAGTGTGATGCCGTACTGATCCTTCAGGATTCCGCCAATGTAATCAGACACGTATTGGTTGATGTTGTCGGCCCCGCCCCACATGAACCAGTTCACCGTGCCCCCATTGGCCAGCTTTACCACGGTGTCCCAGTCCTTGCCGATCAGCATCGATCCGTCCGCGGTATCGGCCCAGACCATCGGCGCTGACAAAAGTGTTGTCGTCAGAAGTGCACCTCTTAGCAGTCCTTTCATATCATCCTCCCATTGACGGTTTCCATTGGACAGTTTCCATTTGTTCAGACCACAGGCGTCAGTCAGCCGCGAGCCTTCATGTTGCACGTTGCGCCGAAACCTGCTTGGCCATCCGAAGCGCAACCGTGAAGGCGGCGTCGTTGCCGTCTGGCGCCACCACGTCGCTTCCAACACCAGAACATCGGGACGTTTCGCACGCGGCATGTCGAGGGCATCGGTCCAGACATCTGCGCGAAGGTCCAGTACGGCCATCGTCCTTCCCCACGCCTGGCACCGCGCAAAACCATGCTTATATTTGTTGCTACAAATTGTTTACTAAGAATTAACGCCTGCATCAACAGTTCTTTTCCCCATCGCCGGTGGACAATGGCGGTACGGGTAGGTGCAGCCCACCTGCGCGATGCCCACCCGCCAATCCCCCCCTGATGCACAACGGATGAGCAATCGGGCCGCATTGCACGATGTGCTGTCTGCCGCCCCGCAGCGCCATTTTGCCGCGAGACTGGTCGGCGGGCGGCATGGCCGGTCGTCCGCGGCACAAAAGGATCATGGGTCCGGATGCTTTTCAAGGTCCGGCGTCAGTGATCAGTCGGGCAGCCAGCCATTGTGCCTTGCGACTGTCGGCGTGGTTGGCTGCCGTCAGGCCGCGCCGCGCCGCAGCGCCATGAGCGCCGCCAGCGCAGCAACCCCGATCCCTGCAGTGACCCAGGCTGCCCCCACACCCCAGGCATCCAGTGCCGCGCCGAATACAAGCGGTGCCGCGGCCTGAACGGCGCGTGCCGGGGCGTTGAGCAATCCCAGTCGTGCCCCATACCCGCCGGGACCGAACAGTGCGAGTGGCAGCGTGCCCTTTGCGATGGTCAGAATGCCGTTCCCCCCGCCGTGCAACAGGGCAAATGCATAGGCCGCCGGTCCGCCGACAAACACAAGCATCACCACCGCCACCGGATGACAGACCGCCGCAAGCCGCGCCGACAAAAGTGGATGGAACCGCTGCAACAGGCCGAACTCAAGCAGCCGCGCGCCGACCTGCGCGGGACCGATCAGCGCGCCTGCGGCAATGGCCGTGGCGGTCGTCGCCCCCGCGGCCTCTAACAAGCGGGGCAGATGGGCCGCCATGGCCGTCGAGGTGAACCAGGTCGCGGCAAAGACGAAAGCCAGCAGCGGGATCGCGAAACGGTGCACCGCGGCAGGCCCGCCGCGCTCGCCGTGTGTCTGAACGGGCGTGACCGCGATCTTGCCCCGCGTTGGCAGGATCAGATTAAGCGGCAGCGCGACCACCAGATGCAGTCCGGCCCATCCGACGCACGCACCCCGCCACCCCCACTGATCCAGCATCAGCGCCGACAGGGGCCAGCCTACCGTACTGGCAAACCCGGCGATCAGCGTGATCCCGGTGATCGGGCCGCGCGCGTCCTTGCCATGGATGCCGGTCAGTGTGGCGAAAGCGGCCTCGTAGAGCCCGGCCCCCATCCCGATGCCAATCACCGCCCAGGCGACGAAAAATATGACAAAGGACGAACTGACCGCCAACAGCGCCAGCCCGGCGGCAAAGATGAGATTTGTCGCGGCCAGCACCCCGCGCCCGCCCTGCCGGTCAATCCGCGCACCGCTGACCGGCCCGACCAGTGCCGACAGCACCATCGCCATCGAAAAGGCCGCAAAGACCCAGACCGGCGAAACTCCGAACGCGCGCGCCATCGGCGTGGCCAGCACCGCAGGCAGGTAGTAGGTCGAGGCCCAGGCCACGGTTTGCGCCACGCCCAATGCTGCGACTGTCTTGCGCCGTTGATCTGCCCCCAGCCTCATCGGCAACACGCCACTTGCGGTGTCACAGCTGACGTGCGGGGCACGCAGCCGCACCCAGCCCCGCCCGTGTCCTTTGCCGGTTGGTCCCGGACGCCGCAGGCCTGCGCCCGCGCAAGAACCGGGTTGCCGCAGCTTCCGGCAATTTCGGCCACGATGGAACGCAGCTGTTCATTGCACGTGGCCAGACGGCATGCCGGAATGCGGACATCGGACGTCGTTCCGGCGACGTCGAATCCGGGTTCGAGATGGGCCAGCGTCACCGTGCCACAGAAATGCAGGCTCGGATCGGTCAGCGGTGCCAGCGCGGGCGGGCTGTCTGGCCCCCGGTCCGGCCCACCGCGCGCCGACGGTTGACCAGACGTCCGGCCGACTTCTGAGCCTCGACGGGACGAGGCGACCTTCGGGTCGGGCAAGGGTGCGATCATGATGCGGTCAGGATCCGGCACATCGCGCTAACCGGTCACGACTGCGGCCGGGATTTCCTGGGATCATAGTGCGACAACCCGACAATCCGCGCAGGCAGGCGTTTTTGCTGACCATCCAGCTTGCCGACCTCAACCGCGGTATCAAGGGCGGCATGCGCCACATCCACCCGTGCGAGAGCGATGTTTTTGCCCAGCAGCGGTGATCTTGTGGATGACGTCACCACCCCGACCTGCGCGCGGCCAATGTAGATGCCATCGCCGTGGCCGACGTTGACCGCAGCCTCAATCTCCAGCCCGACAAAGCGGTGCATCGGATGCTCTTTGCGCCGGATCAGCGCATCCCGACCGATGAAATCGTCGGTTTTAGACTTTAGCGGCACACAGAATCCGATGCCCGCTTCGAATGGGTCGGTCTGGTCGGAAAATTCGTAGCCCGCAAAGATCAGCCCCGCCTCGATGCGCACCATATCAAGGGCTGCCAGACCCATCGGGCGCAGGCCCTGATCGGCGCCCGCCGTCCAGACCGCATCCCAGACCGCAGCGCAATCCTTCGGATGGCAGAAAATCTCATACCCCAGCTCGCCGGTGTAGCCGGTGCGCGATACCACCACGGGCGGACCTGACGCATCGCCAATCCGGCCAACGGAAAACCGAAACCATCCCAGTTCTTCCGCCGTTGCCTGCGCTGGCGGCGTCCAGAAAATGCGCTTGATGATTTCGCGGCTGTTTGGCCCCTGCACCGCCAGATTGTGCAACTGATCGGTCGATGACCGGATCATCACTTTCAGCCCCAACGCCGCAGCCTGTTCACGCAGCCAGGTGCCGCCAAAATCCTCGCCGCCAATCCAACGAAACTGATCACGCCCCAGCCGGAACAGCGTGCCGTCATCAATCATGCCGCCATGCGGATAGCACATCGCGGAATACACCACTTGGCCCACCGAAAGTTTGGTCACATCCCGTGTCAGGCAGTACTGCATCAAAGCCTCAGAATCCGGCCCGGTGATTTCGAACTTGCGCAGGGGCGACAGGT
>JAYSSN010000381.1:0-7523 GCA_043720555.1 Rhodobacterales bacterium
CCGTTGGTGGGCGCGGTCACGACCTGGCCGCCTGCCGCGTTTTCCTCGTTCACCGCCATGGCATACAGCGACATCCAGTCGTTGATCGTGTGGGGCGCGGTCATGTTCAGCCCGCGTTCGGCCAGCAGTGCGTCATGGATGCCCTTGGCCCGCCGGCGCACCCTGAGCCCGCCGGGCAGGATGCCGGTGCCCGCGATGCCCCGGTCGATGCAATCGGTCATGACCTGCCAGATGCGGTCCATGCCGCGTTCCAGATCGAGCGCCGGGCGGAACTTCAACTCATTGGCCCGCTTCATCGCGGCAATCGTCAGGCCCGAGGCTTTCGCCATTGCCAGCATTTCGGCAGCTGTCTCGAACGGATAAGGCACATCGGCGCGCGCTTTGGCCTTTTTCTCGCCCGCTGCTGCCAGTTCGGCTGCGGTCAGAACAAAGCCACCGCCGATGGAATAATATGTCTCCTGCAGGATGACGTCGCCTTGGGCGTCCGTCGCGCGGATGATCAGGCCGTTGGCATGGCCGGGCAGCGCGGGGCCGTAGTCAAAGTTCAGATCATGCGCAGGATCAAAGCGAAGTGGCGGCAGTCCCGGGGCGTTGATCTCGCGCGTTTCACGGATCGCCACGAGGGCAGCTTCTGCCTTTGCATCATCGTAGGTATCGGGTGCAAACCCTGCAAGGCCAAGGATCGTGGCGCGGTCGGTGGCATGACCAACCCCGGTGAAGGCGAGCGAGCCGTGCAGCGAGGCGCGCAGGCCTTTGGGCTGAAACGGAGAACTGCGCAGCAATTCGAGAAACCGCGCGGCCGCCACCATTGGCCCCATGGTGTGCGATGATGACGGGCCGATCCCCACCTTGAACATATCGAACACGGAAAGGAACATCAGGCCGCCTTTGTGAAAGGATGAGAGCCAAGAGAGTCGACCTTTGCAACTTTTTGTGCGGCAAGGCGCGCCTCGGTCGCCGCAAGGACCGCGTGCAGCGCGGGGTAGTCGGCCACGGGGATGTTCAGCGCAGGGTTCTGAGCAAAGGCGGATGTCCAGCGCATCAGCATGCCAAGATAATAAGCCAGTATCGATGGCTGATCGGCTGCCAGCCATGCCGGGCGATCGGCAGTCACCATCGCCTCCAGTGCCGCGTAATGGCTTCGCAGGGCCGCGTGGGCGGTGGGGCCGACGGCGGCGGCGGCGGATTCACCGCCCCGATCTTCGGGATGCAGCAGGTCCATCATCGCGCTGTGGATGCTGTTGTTGGTAAAGACGAACCACTTCAGGAACGCCGCACGCGCGGGGTCTTTCGGCGCGGGGGCCAGTGCATCATGCTGATCGGCCAGCCACAACAGGATTGCGGCGGTTTCAAACACCGGTCCGTGCGGGGTTTCCAGCGCCGGAATCTTGCCGAACGGATGGATTGCGCGATAGGCGGGCTCTGCGAGTTCATCGCGCGTTTTCGTGGCCAGCCGGAAGGGCACGCCCAGTTCCGTCAGAACCATATGAACACAAAGCGACGCCCAGTCAGGCACGTGGTGCAATACATACATTTGTCGTCCCCCTTGCCCCGCTGTTATCGCGGGTTCCATGCGTTGGCAGCTAGCGGAAAGCGACGCATTGTCCAGCGTTTGGGTCAGAGTGCGCTGCCGACCGTGGGTGTGGCATAGGCTGGCCTGGTAAACGGCGTGGGGCCGAGGCTTTCGATTTCCTGCACCCTGGCGATGGTGGGGGTTGCCTCCAGCGCCGTGGCCATCGCGGCAAGGGCAGGAAAACAGAGCAGGTCAAACCACTGGGCCTGCCCTGTCGGGTACAACACGGACCAGCGCATCAGCGTGGCCGTGTAGGGGCCAAGGATGCCGTCTGGCGCAAAGAGGCCAGGGTGGTCAGCCGCCGCGCGGTCAATCAGCCCAAAATGGCGGCGCATCCGCACGGTCAGAATGGCATGGTGCCGCGGGATGATGTCGGCAGGCACGTATTGTTCGGGATAGAACAACTGCCGCAGATCGGCGTGCGCGGTGTTTGACAGAAAGAACAACCACTTCAGGAACGGGCCCCGGTTCGGTGTATCCTTGCCGGGGCCAAGGCCATGCCGATCGGCCAGCCATAGCAGGATTGCGGCGGTTTCCGATATCGGCCCGTGTGCCGTTTCCAGCGTGGGGATCAGGCCCGTGGGGTTCAGCGCGCGATACGCCGCGCCGTCCTGCTGGCGCGTGGAGCGGTCCACAAGGGCTGTGCGATACGCCAGGCTTGCCCCTTCCAGCACGATGCGCACGATCAGGGACGCGTTGTCGGGGGCATAGTGCAGCACATACATGGGTCACCTCGTTGCCCGGATCATGCCATCCGGCCCCGGCGTTGCCCACGCGAAAGCGACGCCGGTTAGCGGTTAACGCCGCTTTAACCATGCCGCGCCTAGCGTCCGACAGTCTTGTCGGAGGGATGATGATGCGGTGGATAATGCTCGCCTGCCTGATGCTGCCGGGCGCAGCCCTGGCGCAGGAGGTTGTGGCGGAAGAAACGGTGGTGCTGCCAGCAGCACTGGCGAACGTGGACGGGCGGCTGGCCAAACAGTTGCAGCGTGACGCGGGCGATGTGGTCGAGGACGCGATGTCGCTGATCCTGGGCTTCGGGCGCGATGGCGGGATTGACCGCGCGGGCATCGCCCAATCGCTCGACGTGGAACGCGCCCGGCTCCGGGCGGGCGTGTTGCGGCGGATGGCCGAGGCCGATCTTGACGCCGACGGCACCGTGACGACCGCCGAGATAGCCGTCATTGCAGGCGCCGCCGAGGCGCGTTATCGCGGCCGGGTCATGTTCACCCATGCCGAAGCCGATGGCGATGGCGATGGCCGTGTGACGGATGCCGAGGCGCGCGCGCGGGCGCAGGCCGTGGCCATGGACGCGGTGTCGGCAACGGACGGCGAACGGATCATGACACTGCTCGGGCTTGATCTGGATGCCGATGGGATACTGACCCTGACCGAACTGCGCGAGGTGGCACGCCTGATGGACAGCGCACCCTGACCATGCCCGGCACTGGGCCCGTTAGCCCGCCGGTCCGAAATCGGGACGGATTTTGGCGCGTGCGGGGTGCGGGGGCCGCCGATTGCCCCTCGCCCCCCGCGCGCGGGCATCCTATAAGCGGGGCAGACGATGATCCGGAGGTGCCCCATGGCCGCAGAGCTTTCACCCATCGACACGGCCAAGTTCGTGGCGGCCAGGCGCGCGGTCGAATTTGTCCAGAACGGCATGAAGGTTGGGCTGGGGACCGGGTCGACCGCCGCGTGGATGGTGCGCTGTCTGGGCGAACGTGTGCGAGAAGAGGGCCTGAAGATCGTCGGCGTGCCGACGTCGGGCCGCACGGCGGAACTGGCGCGCAAGGTGGGGATCACGATCACATCGCTTGACGATGCCAAATGGCTCGACCTTACAATTGACGGCGCAGACGAATTTGACGCCGCACTGAACCTGATCAAGGGTGGTGGGGCGGCCCTGTTGCAGGAAAAGATCGTGGCAACCGCGTCCGATCAGATGATCGTCATCGCCGACGCCGCCAAGGAAGTGGCGCAGCTGGGCGGCTTTCCCCTGCCGGTCGAGGTGATCCCCTTTGGCTGGCAGACCACCAAGGCCCTGATCGAGGAGACGCTGGTCAGCCTTGATGTGCTGGGCCGCGACTGCACGCTGCGCATGAACGGCCAAAGCCCGCTGGTGACGGACGAGGCGAATTACATTGTTGATCTGCATCTGAAACGCATCGGCAACCCGCGCCAGCTGGCGCTGGTGCTGAACCAGATCCCCGGCGTGGTGGAAAACGGGCTGTTCATCGACATCTGCGATATCGTGGTGATCGGCCATGGCGACGGGCGGGTGACCGTGCGCGATATCAACGCCGGCAGTACATCCGATGACCAGATCGATCTGGTGCCGGGCGACAACATCTTTGCAGAACTGACCGACTGATGGACTTCGACTATGATCTTTTCGTAATCGGCGGCGGGTCGGGTGGGGTGCGCGCCGCGCGCATCGCGGCCGGTGAAAGCCAGGCGCGGGTCGGTCTGGCCGAAGAAAGCCGCATGGGCGGCACCTGCGTGATCCGCGGTTGCGTGCCGAAAAAGCTGATGGTCTTCGCATCGTCGTTTCCCGAAGTGATCGCAGACGCGCAATCCTACGGCTGGGACGTGACGCAGGGCACCTTCCGCTGGCCCGACTTCCGCGACAGGCTCGCGGCCGAACTGGACCGGCTGGAGGCGGCCTACCGCGCCAATCTGGAAAAGGCAGGCGTCACCATCCACGATGCGCGCGCGGTGCTGGAAGATGCCCATACCGTGCGCCTTGCGTCAGGTCAGCGGTTCACAGCCGCGCATATCCTGATCGCCACCGGCGGACACCCGGTGCGGCCCGTTATTCCGGGGGCGGAACTCGGGATCACGTCGAACGAGATGTTCGAGATGGACACCCTGCCCAAACGCGCGCTGGTGGTGGGCGGTGGCTATATCGCATCAGAATTTGCCTGCATCCTGCATGGGATGGGGGTAGCCGTGACACAATACTATCGCGGTGCGCAGATTTTGCGGGGCTTTGATGAAGAAGCGCGGGGTCATGTGGCCACAGCCATGCAGGAACGCGGGATCGCCATCCGCTGCGGCACGAACGTGCTGCGGCTGGAAAAGACCCCGACCGGCATCCGCGCGGTGGCAACCGACGGGTCGGAGGACGAGTTCGATCTGGTGCTGTTTGCCACCGGCCGCGTCCCCAATACCGCCGGGATCGGGCTGGAGGCGCTGGGCCTCGACCTCGGGCGGCGCGGACAGATCGTGGTCGATGCCTACAGCCAGACAACGGTGCCGTCGCTTTTTGCCGTGGGCGACGTGACCGACCGGATGAACCTGACACCTGTGGCGATCCGCGAAGGCCACGCCTTTGCCGATACCGTGTTCGGGGGCGTGCCCACCAAGGCCGACCATGAGCTGGTCCCTTCCGCCGTGTTCACCCAGCCCGAACTGGGCGCGATCGGCCTGACCGAAGAGGCCGCGCGCGAACAGGAACCGATCGAGGTTTACGCCACCGCCTTCCGTCCGATGAAATCAGCCTTCGTCGGTCGCCCTGACCGCGTGTTGATGAAACTGATCGTGTCACAGGCGACGCGCCGCGTGCTGGGATGCCATATCGTGGCCCCGGATGCGGGCGAAATGATTCAGCTTGCGGCGATTGCCATCAAGATGGGCGCGACGAAAGAGGACTTCGACCGTACCGTCGCCGTGCATCCGACAATGACCGAAGAGTTGGTCACCTTGCACAAGCCGGTAAGACGCGCTTGATTTCCATGCAAGAGTGACCAGTTAAAGCAAGAACCTAAAGCGAGAAGGGTAGTTGGGGAATGGCAGGCAGCGGAGGCCCATGGGGCGGCGGCGGTGGCCCGGACGGGAACGACCGCGGCGGGCGTGACAAAGACGGGCGTGACGATGGTCGCAACGGCCCGCCACGGCGTCCCGGCGACGCGCCGGGCATCTCGCAGATCGACGATCTGGTGAAAACCGGGCAGGAACGCCTGCGCGTGCTGATGGGCGGACGTGGCAGCGGTGGTGGCGGCGGCGGACGTGGTCCCACGGGTGGGGCCGCTCCGGGGGGGCCGGTGCTGACCCGTCAGGGCCTTGGCCTTGCCGTCGTGGTGGCGGGGCTGGTCTGGACCTTCATGTCATTCTATTCGGTGCGCCCCGAAGAACGCTCGGTCGAGCTGTTTCTGGGCGAGCGTTCGCAGGTCGGCGAGCCGGGCCTGAACTTTGCCCCCTGGCCCTTCGTGACTGCGGAAATCGTGTCGGTCGGTGTCGAACAAACCACTGAAATCGGGCTTGGGTCGAACGATGCCGTTGATGGCGGCCTGATGCTGACGCGCGATCAGAACATCGTCGATATCGGCTTTCAGGTGGTCTGGAATATCTCCAACCCACAGGACTATCTTTTCAATCTTGCCGATCCGCAGGACACGATCCGCGCGGTGGCCGAAAGCGCGATGCGCGACATCATCGCGCGGTCCGAACTGTCACCGATCCTGAACCGCGACCGTGGCCTGATCGTCACCGATCTGCGTACCGCGATTCAGACCACGCTCGACAGCTATAATGCGGGCATCAGCGTGATCCGCGTCAACCTGCAACGCGCAGCCCCGCCCGCCGAAGTCGCCGACGCCTTCCGCGCCGTGCAGTCGGCCCAGCAAGAGCGTGACACCCTGCAAAATCAGGCCGATGCTTATGCCAATCAGGTGACAGCGGGCGCGCGCGGTCAGGCGGCACAATATCTGGAAGAGGCCGAAGCCTACCGCGCCCAGGTCGTGAACAACGCGCAGGGCGAGGCTGCGGCCTTCCTGTCGGTCTATGCCGAATACATCAAAGCGCCAGAAGTGACCCGCCGCCGGATGTATCTGGAAACCATGGAACGGGTGCTGGGCAGCATGAACAAGGTCATCCTTGATGGCGTATCGGGTGGGGCTGCGGGACAAGGTGTCGTGCCGTTCCTGCCGCTGAATGAACTGGGCCGCATGGCACCTGCGGGGGCTGCAAGCACGCAGGCACCCGCCGGCACCGTGGCCCCCGCGACCGGAGGGACGAACTGATGAACCGCTCTGTCATTACGTTGGCGGTGCTGGCGGCGGTCGGCCTTGCGGCACTGTCGTCGGTCTTTATCGTGGACGAACGCGAACGCGTGCTGGTGCTGCAATTCGGCCAGATCGTGCAGGAACGGTCCGAACCGGGAATCGGCTTCAAGGTGCCGCTCATTCAGGATGTCGTCCGCTACGATGACCGCATTCTGGCGCTGCCGACGCGGCCTCTGGAGGTCACCATGATCGACGACCGCCGTCTGGTCGTTGATGCCTTCGTGCGCTGGCGCATCACAGATCTGCGCGAATTCCGCCAGTCGGTTGGTGTTGGCGGCATCGATACCGCGCAACGGCGTCTGGACGGGATCGTGAACAACGCCATTCAGGATGTGCTCGGCTCGGTTCCGTCCACCCAGGTGCTGTCCGAAGGGCGCACCGCGCTGATGAACCGGATCCGCGACAATGCACGGATCGAGGCCGCGTCCCTTGGTGTCGATGTCATTGACGTGCGTCTGACCCGCACCGATCAGCCCGAACAGAACCTTGAGGCGACGTTTGCCCGGATGCGGGCAGAACGCGAACGTGAAGCGGCGGATGAAATCGCGCGTGGCAACGAGGCCGCCCAGCGCGTGCGCGCATCGGCAGACCGCACCGTGGTCGAACTGACCTCGGAAGCGCGCAAGAATGCCGAAGTGATCCGCGGTGAAGCTGACGCCGAACGCAACGCGATCTACGCCGAGGCCTTTGGCCGTGACCCGGAGTTTTTTGCCTTTACCCGGTCACTGACCTCTTACGAGCGCGCGCTGCAACCTGGCACGACGTCCATCGTGATGCAGCCAGACAGCGAATTCTTTGATTACCTGCGCACGGACAAGCCGCCGGTGACAGACCCGGTCGTGGTTGAATAAGCCTTGCAATGGCAGGGGCCGGCGGCGACGCTGGCC
>JAYSSN010000382.1:0-2942 GCA_043720555.1 Rhodobacterales bacterium
GGGGTGGAACCGCTGATCTGGCCCTGCGATCTTGGCCCAGCGCTGGCTGCGGCCAGCCATCTCCTCGCCTCGGCGGCCCCCGATGAACAGGGCGATCCGTTCCTGCAGGCGGCGGGTGATGCGATTGCCGCAGCCCGGCCTGCCTGGGTCGGATATCTGTCCACCACCGGCGTTTACGGCGATCATCAGGGCAGGTGGGTGGATGAAGAAACCCCCCTGACACCGTCCAGCCCGCGTGGCGTGCAACGCGTGCTGGCCGAAACCCAGTGGCGCGCCACCGGCCTGCCGGTCCACATTTTCCGCCTTGCCGGCATCTATGGTCCCGGTCGTGGCCCGTTTGAAAAGGTGCGCGACGGTACCGCGCGACGTCTTGTCAAGCCAGGTCAGGTATTCAGCCGCATCCACGTCGATGACATTGCTCAGGTGCTGGCCGCGTCGATCGCGCGGCCCAACCCCGGCACCGCCTATAACGTCTGCGACGACGACCCGGCTCCCCCCGAAGATGTGCTTGCCCATGCCGCCAGCCTGCTGGGCCTGCCCGCCCCGCCAGAGGTGGATTTCGCCACCGCCGACCTGCCCGCCATGGTGCGCAGCTTTTATTCCGAGTCCAAACGCGTGCGAAACCACCGTATCCGCAACGAACTGGGGGTCGATCTGCTGTACCCGGACTATCGCACCGGCCTTGCCGCCCTTCTGGCCGGCGAAAGCGTGACTGGCTGACCCGTCCAAGACCCCTTGACCCTGTGCCGGACCCGTTAGAGGATATGGCGCGACTTTATTTGCAAAGAGAAGGCTTCGTTATGAAACACTGGACCCTTGGTACAACGATTATTTTGAGCGCCTTTTTGAGTGGCACCACCGCATTTGCCGAGATTACCCCCGAAGATCTGTGGGCGAAATATCAGGAACTGATCGCCACCAGCGGCCAGACTGTTGTCACCGAAAGCGTTGCGCGCAACGGTGATACGCTGGAGGTGCGCGGCATGACGGTGTCGATGGCCGAAGACGCGGCCTCTGTCACGCAGACCGTGCCGGAACTGAACTTCACCGACAATGGCGATGGCACCGTAAACATCACCATGTCCGACACGATCACCGTAAAGGGCACCACCCCCGCCAACCCCGATGTGCCCGGCGCGGCCCCCGGATCGGTTGACATGACCATCACGCAGTCCGGTCTGACCATGAAGGCCGCGGGCTCGATGGACGCGCCGATCATCGACTATGCGGCCGACAGCATGGGCGCCACGGGCAGCTTCGACGATGGCACCGGCCCGACCAGCCTGGACATCGCGTTCAGCGGCATCAAGGGCGGCTACGCGCTCAGCCCGACTGAATTCCAGACCAACTACACGACCGGCGCGGGCACCATCGGCGTCACCAGCGCCACGGTTCCGTTCCCGATCAACATCGGCTTTGCCGAAATGGCGTTTGACATGAAGTTCCCGATGGTGAAATCGGACGCGCCGGTGCCTTACGCCTTTCTGATGAAGATTGTGGATTTCACGGTGCCCGAAGAAGTCTGGGCCATGGGCGACCCCACAAGCCAACTGCCGCACGAACCCGCGACGCTGGTCATCGACACCACCGGCATGGTACGCCTTCTGGCCGATTTCACCGCGACCCCGGCCGAGGGCGAAACGCCCCCGCCGCCCGAAGTCAGCGCCGTTACCATCAACGACCTGCAACTGAAAATGGTCGGCGCCGAACTGAAGGGCACTGGCGATCTGACGCTGGACAACACCGATTTGACCACGTTCAATGGCATGCCTGCCCCGACAGGCGTGCTGAACTTCACACTGACCGGCGGCAATGGCCTGCTGGACAAGCTGGCCGCGATGGGTCTGGTCCCGGAAGATCAGCTGATGGGCTTTCGCATGATGATGGGCATGTTCGCCACCATGGCCACCGATGGCAGCGACAGCATGACCTCGACGGTCGAATTCAAGGACAAGGGCCTGTTCGTCAACGGCCAGCAGCTGCAATAAGCCGATGATCTGAACAACGGGCCCCCGGACGCCGCGCCGGGGGCCCGTTTCGTTGCGCATCTTGCGCCGTCGCCGCTGGCGGACTACCTGCCGTCCACCAGCGCAAGTCACCGAAGAAGCAGCAACCGGTTTTTCCGCCCGACCGGTGCCAGATCAATGCCAGACCCGAGGTTCCCATGCCCGCACTCGACGCCCTGACCGATGCCTTGCTGACCGCCGCCCGCCGCGCCGGTGCGGAAAGCGCCGATGCCATGGCGGTGACAGGTACCGCCCTGTCCATCGAGGTGCGGGCAGGCAAGCTGGAGCAGGCAGAACGCGCTGAAGGCATCGAGATTGGCCTGCGCGTCCTGATTGGCGGGCGGCAGGCCTGCGTATCGGCATCCGATGTGTCGGACCGCACCATTGCCACGCTGGCCGAACGTGCCGTGGCCATGGCCCGCGAGGCACCCGTGGACCCCCATGCCGGCCTTGCCGATGCATCACAACTGGCCAGGCACTGGGATCTGGCGGCACTGCAGCTTGCCGATCCGGCAGCCGAGCCCACCGCCGCGATGCTGGAAGATGACGCCCGCCGCGCCGAGGCGGCCGCCATGGCCCACACCGGCATCACGCAGGTCGAGGCAGGGGCGGGCTATTCCAGCCGCCGCCTGCATGTCGCCGCCACCAATGGCTTTGCAGGCGGTTACGCCCGGACCTCGCGGTCAACCTCGGCCGTGGCCTTCACCGGGTCGGGCACCGGGATGGAACGTGACTATGCCGGCGAAAGCCGCACCTTTCAGGCCGATCTGCCGGACGCCGACGGCATAGGCGCGCTCGCCGGCGAACGCGCCCTGCAACGCGCGGGGGCCGTGAAACCCATCACCGGCACCTATCCCGTACTTTACGATGAACGCGTCGCGGCCAGCCTGATCGGCCATCTGATTTCCGCCGTCAACGGCACCGGCATCGCGCGGG
>JAYSSN010000383.1:0-2941 GCA_043720555.1 Rhodobacterales bacterium
CGCGCTGCCCGTCCGGGCCAAAGATGCGCCAGGCGACAGGGATCACCTCCACCTCGGGTGAGGCGGCAGCGACCAGCGCCTGCACCGTGCCGTTGCCCAGCTTGACCACCAGAAACTCGTCGGCATCGCAGACATACAGCCAGTCGGCCTGCGTGACCTCCGCGTAGCGCCGCGCCTGTCTCAGCGCGGACCGCTGTATCGATGTCGCGGTCCAGGACCGCGTCGCATGGTGCCGGGCCAGCCCCATCGCCTCCAGCCGCAGCGCCATCTCGCGCGTGGGGTCCGCGCAGTCATTGGTGCAGATCAGGATCTGGTCAAAGCCAAGCGCCTTGTGATGCGCCACCCATTCCAGCAAAAACGCGCCTTCATTCTTCATCGTGGTAATGACGGTATACCCCCCCATCACACCCCCTGCATTTTCTGTCCAGAAATATCCTCGCCGAAGGCTCCCACCGTGCCACCGGAACAGACGGTCGGATCGGGCGGCAGCCGCACCACGGCGTAAAAATCTTGCGTCAGGATGTTTCCTCCTCCGGTTCCGGCGTCCCGCCCGGTACGGTGAAAAAGAAATCGGGAGACAGGGGGTGCAGGTGCAAATCCGGCGGGATCACTCCGGGGCCTGCGTGAAATACCGCCGATCCGAAATGCGCCTGCAGACAGCACAGCGCCTGCATCCGGTCACTGGTCAGCTCGGCATAAAACGCCGTTGCCGCCGCGGTCGCGCGCAGGTCGGCAATCCTGATCCGGTGGGCCGCGACTGCGGCATGATGCGCCGCCGCGATGTCCGGGTCCGCCATCAGGCGGTCAAATTCGGCGCGCGCCGACGGGATCATGCGCTGGATCGAGCGGTCCTGCACTGCGTTGAAGTTCATGCGGAACCAGTAGTTCAGCCCCTGATCGCGGTCGACATGGTTCACCCGGCCGCGGTCGCGCTTGACAAGAAAACTTTCCGCCGACCGCACCGCGTAATGGTTCAGCTGCACCCAGTCATAGCCATAGGTTTCCAGGCTCGACCGCCAGCCGTTGCGGAACATCTCGCGCGGCATCGGTTTTCCTGATCCGTTCAGCCAGCAGACCTGATCCCACAAATCCGGTTTCAGCCCCTTGGGCCGGTGCACGCCCAGTTTCTTGTAGATGTCGATGTTGCGAAACAGGGTCTTGAAGCCCCACGCCTGATGCGGCTTTCGCACCACTTCGGGCGCGCAGGCGGTGAACTGATCGATCAGGAACCGGTCGTCATAGCCATGCACACCGGCATTGCCGAACAGCCGCCAGGTCAGCGCGATCATGTTGGCCTCACCCATGGCCGCATACAGCGCCCGCAAGGTGCCATCGCCGATCTTGATGTTGATGAATTCGTCTACGTCCATGCAGATGCCCCAGCCGCAGTTCTGCATCACGGGCTCATCTTCGGCGGCTTGCAGGGCGGCATGCTGCGGCTTCAGATCCATGCTGCGGAACGGGTTCTCGCGGTGCTGCACGATGCCTTTGCCTTGCAGCAGCGCCAGCATGGTGTCGGTGCCATCGGTGCAGTCATTGGTGTAGATCAGAAAGTCATCCACCCCGATGGCACGGTGATAGGCCAGCCATTCCAGAATGAACGGGCCTTCATTCTTCATTGTGGTGACAATCGCGGTGCGCCCGGCCGCCACGGCGGCGCGGGGGGCGGCTTTGGGTCGGCTTACCGGCGGGCGGATGGGCGAGTGGCCCAGAAGGCCGGCAAAGGCCAGCAGGTCCGCGTCCTCGATCAGTGCGGATTTGGGGGCAAGCTCGCCGCTCGCAAAGCCTGGCACGCGGGTCGCCATGGCACGCCAGAAGGGGATCACGGTGTGGGCATCCGGCTTGGCAAAGGACACGCGCGCCATGCGCCAGGTATTCTCCAACCCCGCGCGTGCCGGGGCCACGCCCCAGCGGGCAATGCCGCGGCGGCTGTCAAACATCCGGCAGATATGATCGCCCAGCCGCGGCGTTTGGCCCTGGCGCACGCGCCATGGGTAAATCCGCTGCCCGGCCAGCAGCACGACGCCATCGGCCGCGGCAACGCAGGCATCAAAGGCGTTCGGCGTACCTGGCGGGATCACATCGGTCACATCCAGCGTCAGCACCGCGCGGGCCGCCGCGAGATAGCGCCATTTCAGTGCCTCGAACAGCACGCCTTCGCCCAAGGGCGCGCGCCAGGTGTCGGCGGCAGGCGGCTCCATCCGGTCTTTACCCGGTGCATCAGGCGCAAGGTATATGTGGTTTTCCGGCCCCATCGCAGGTTTGCCCAGCGGCAGCGGGCAGTCGAGCGACACGACCCGCAGATCGGTGGGCCCGAGTGCGGTGGCCAGATCATCCGCAAAGCCCGCGCTGTCCAGCCGGTTGACGATCAGGGCGGCCTGCAGGCCTTGCTGATCGGCGTGAAAGGCCAGCCATTCGGCCACCTGCGCGGGTGTTTCTTCCCACCGGAAGGCGATGATGGTGTTCAGACCGGCAAAGAGTGGCGTGTCATGCGGGGTTGCGGCAAAGGCCAGCGGCGGGGCATCATTGCGGGCCAGAAATCCGCTGGCGGCGGACTGCACCGCCACCATCAGCCCGCCCGAAATCTCGCGCAGCTCGTGTGGCAGGGCGCAGCCCGCGCCGCCATCCGCTGCCACGCGCGCGGCCACGGCACCTTGGCCGAAGAACAGCCGCACCCGTCCATCCGCCCCGGCCACCGCATCAATCAGGCGCGGCAGGTGCGCGTCATCCAGGATGCGCGATGGCAAAACCCGGTGCTGCACCGATGCCGCAAGGTGCTTTGCGCCTTTGCCCATGCCGATCCTGTTGTTCCGGTGGCCTTTGTGCCACTCTCTGATGCGGTTCTACCACATGGGCGTGTCGGCGCAAACCACGGGGCGCTTCAATCTTCTCAGATGTATCCCTGCTGTGGCATGGTGCAAAAAACAAGCGGGCAAATGCC
>JAYSSN010000384.1:0-2940 GCA_043720555.1 Rhodobacterales bacterium
GGGCAGGTGCGGCGGCGCGAATCGGGGTTTGACGGGTTCGAGGAATGGCGCGAAACCGTCTGGGCCGAAGAGGACGAGGCGCGCCACAAGCTCGACCGCAAGATCAAGGCCGAGGCGAAATGGGCGGTCGAGGGCATATCGGCCCGCCGCAAACGCAATCAGGGCCGGGTGCGCGCACTAGCTGCGCTGCGCGATGAACGTGCATCGCACATCCGCAGGCAGGGCACGGCAGCGATGGAGCTGGAAAGCGGCGCAGTGTCGGGCAAAAAGGTGATCGAGGCCAAGGGAATAAGCAAAGCCTTTGGCGATCTGGTCATCACCAAAGGCTTTGATCTGCGCGTGCTGCGCGGCGATCGGGTGGCCTTTGTCGGCCCGAACGGCGTTGGTAAAACCACGATCCTGAAAATGCTGACGGGCGAGATTGCGCCTGACGCAGGCACAGTCAGCCTGGGCACCAATCTGGATATCGCGGTGTTCGACCAGTCGCGCGCGCAGTTGGACCCCAAGGCGAGCCTGTGGGAAAATCTGACGGGCGACCCGCTGATGGCGGTATCGGGGGCCTCGGATCAGGTCATGGTGCGCGGCACGCCCAAGCATGTGGTAGCCTACCTGAAGGACTTTCTGTTTGACGAGCGGCAGGCCCGCGCGCCGGTGCATTCGCTGTCAGGTGGCGAAAAAGCGCGCCTGCTGCTGGCCAAGCTGATGGCACAGCCCTCGAATTTGCTGATTCTGGACGAACCTACCAACGATCTGGATGTCGAAACGCTGGATCTTTTGCAGGACATTCTGGGCGATTATGACGGCACCGTGCTGCTGGTCAGCCACGACCGTGACTTCATTGACCGCGTGGCCACCACCACCGTCGCGCTGGAAGGCAACGGGCGGGCGACAGTCTATCCCGGCGGATGGTCGGATTATGTTGCACAGCGCCCCGCGCTCGTCGCGGCAGAAGAGGCGCGGGCGAGGGCGGCGGCGGCTGCGCACAAGGCGTATACGCCGGCGGCCGAGGGTCTGAGCTTTAGCGAACGCAAGCGGATGAATGATCTGCCGGGCACCATCGACCGGCTGGAAGCCGAGATTGCCAAGCTTGCCGAACTTCTGGAAGGCCCCGATCTGTACAGCAAGGAACCCGTGAAATTCCGCAAAGCCTCGGAAATGCTGGCCGACCGCCAGGCTGCCCTTGTGACGGCCGAAGAGGAATGGCTGCGGCTTGCCGACAGGGCCTGATCACGGTCAGACACTGTTGCAATTCGCATACAGTCTTGCATTATGCGAACAAAAATGGTTTACATGAATAATTAGCATATAGAATCAGTATGTTGGCGAAATACCGCCCAAATGCAAAATGCGAGTGCGCTGCTTTCCGCGCAGTGGATGCATGCGCTTTCACCAATGCGTGAGGGTGCCTTGCGCCTGCGCCTCCGGAACCCCTTGTCTGTTTCGTAGGCCAAATAATGGCCACAGGACCTTGAAGGAGATAATGATGAAAACATCAATCGCGAGCATGACGCTTGTCACCATGTTGGCTGGCCCCGCACTTGCAGGCGGCCCGGTAGTGGCAATTTCAGAGCCGATCATTGTTGCGGCACCCGTGCCTGTGCAAACCGGTGGCGAGTGGGGTGGCTTCTACGTTGGTGCGCAGCTTGGCTACGGCGATGTTGACAGCAACGGTGCCGGGCTGGACGGTAGTGGCGCTATCGGCGGTGTACATGCCGGTTATCGCTATGACCTCGGCACGGCCGTGGTTGGTGGCGAGATCGACTATGACATCGCGAGCATTGATCTGGGCACCGTCGCGGGCGACCAGCTCGACTCGGTTGCGCGGCTGAAGCTGATGGCGGGCGCTGATCTGGGCCGCACGCTGGTCTACGGGACGGCTGGCTACGCCTATGCAAAGGCGAACGTCGGTGGCTTTGATCTGTCCGACAATGGTTGGTTTGCTGGTCTGGGCGCAGATTATGCCATCAGCGACCGCTTGCGGGTTGGTGGTGAGCTTCTGACCCACAAGTTCGACAATTTCGATGGTACGGGCGACAATTTCGACGTGATGACCGCGAAAGCAAAAGTCAGCTTCGCGTTCTGATGACTTAAGCGGGCAGGGCGCATCAACGCGCCCTGCCTGATCTGCGTCACGGACAGTTGCCGGCTGCGATGGCAGGCAGGCTGAACGAGCGGTCATCGCCGCTGGTGCCTGACAGCGTGACAAAAGCGGTCTCTCCCTCCATGCTCAGGCCATCCCGATCAAGGGTCAGCAAGAGGCCGCTGTCGCCTTGCGTTATGGCGAACGATCCACCATCCCCTTCCACCGCGCAGGACAGCGATGGCCCTGTGGGACGGCAATATGCGACCCCCTGAAACTGCTCCGGGCTATCGCGCAGGGTGACACTGACCCGCAGTGCAATCTGTTCCACGGTGGTCTGATCGGGATCGGGGTAAAGGGTAATGCGCGTCACCCGCTGGTCGGGATGGCGCGCCAGATGCGTCGCTGCGTATTCGCGCGAATAGCAGCCGGACCCACCCGGAAACATCGCGCTGCGCGTGTCTTGTGCCGCAGCGGGCACGGCGGCCGCACAGGCCAGCAGCATGAACGTCTGGCGCATCACCATCGTCCTGTCGCACCCCCACCTGATGACCGGCCACCGCCAAATCCGCCACTCCCCCCGGTGCCGCCGCCGCCACCGCCGCCGCGATGCCGGTCATTGCTGCCGCGCGGCGCAATCGTGTAGGGAATGCTTTCGCCAAATCCGCACGACGGGCAATTCAGGTGGCGAATGCCGTTCCCGGAAACCATCGTTGTCGCGGCCATCAAAATCTCGTTCCGGCGGATCAGGGTCTGCTGGTTACATTGCGGGCAGCGTTTCCATCTGGCCCACGCGGCGCGCCCGCCGAACCAGCCCGCGCCCCCGACACCCAGCAGACCCGCCACCCATGCAAGAAACG
>JAYSSN010000385.1:0-7506 GCA_043720555.1 Rhodobacterales bacterium
GACTAATTCTTGTGCGAAAATTGCGTTCTGGCACCTCAGGCGAACATCCACCGTGCCGCGCCTGCATCAGATCGCCAAGACGGTGGCGATGATCTTCCCACGCCCCGGCACACCTGCTACGAGTTGCGTCATGAAATGGAACATCCCCAATACGCTGACGGTGATGCGATTGCTGGCGGCCCCTGGCGTGGCTGTGATGTTTCTCTATTTTCACCGCCCCTGGGCCGACTGGTTTGCCCTGACGCTGTTCGTCGGGGCCGCCATTACTGACTGGTTTGACGGTTATCTTGCCCGGCTGTGGAAACAGGAAAGCAAGTTTGGCACCATGCTCGATCCCATCGCCGACAAAGCCATGGTGGTCATCGCGATCATGGTGCTGACGGGCTATAATGGCATGAATCCCTGGCTTATCCTGCCCGCCACCGTGATTCTGTTCCGCGAAGTGTTCGTGTCGGGCTTGCGTGAATTTCTGGGGGCCAAGGCCGGGCTTTTAAAGGTCACGAAGCTGGCAAAATGGAAAACCACGCTGCAAATGGTGGCCATCGCCGTTCTGTTTCTGGGTACCGGGCTGGAATACCTCAATGGTGTCGCGATGCAGGGCATGACGCCAGAGCAGTATCTCGAAGCCGTCGCCGCCGGCACAAAAGATCCGATCCGCGCCTGCGGGACTACGGACTGTGCCAGCTATGCCAATCAGGCGGGCCTTGTGCTGATCTGGATCGCCGCGATCCTTACAGCGATGACCGGCTTTGAGTATTTCACCAAGGCCCTGCCGCATCTGCGCGAGGATACATGATCGATGTCCTTTACTTTGCATGGGTGCGTGAACGCATAGGCCTGCCGCGCGAGCGGATTGCCACGGATGCCGCAACCGTCGCCGATCTGATCGCGGAATTGCGCGCCCGCGAAGACCGCTATGATCTGGCGTTCAGCGATCTTGCATCGCTGCGCGTGGCCGTCGATCAGGAACTGACCGGCTTTGACGCATCGCTGACGGGCGCGCGCGAGGTTGCGTTCTTTCCCCCCATGACAGGCGGCTGACCCATGCTGCGGGTGCAGGCAGAGCCCTTTGATCCGGGGGCCGAGGCGAACGCCTTCGCCGCGCGGGCAACGGGTGCGGGGGCCCTCGTCACGTTCACGGGGCTTGTGCGCGATACCGATGCGCGCCTGCAAGGGATGGAGATCGAACATTACCCCGGCATGACCGAACGCGCGATTGCCGCAATCATGGACGACGCCCGCCGCCGCTGGTCCCTGACCGATGCGCTGGTGATCCACCGTTTTGGGCCGCTCCGCGTGGGCGAAACCATCATGATGGTCGCCACCGCCGCGCCACACCGCGCCGATGCCTTTGCCGCTGCCGAATTCCTGATGGATTACCTCAAATCCCGCGCCCCGTTCTGGAAGAAAGAGGTAGGGGCAGACGGTACGGCATGGGTTGCAGCCACCGACGATGACGAGGCGGCCCTGAAACGCTGGTAAGCGGCTGCGCCTGCGTTCACGCCATGTTCAAAACGCCTCATCGACACCAGGTTTAAACCTTATAATGTATTGATATATAGCAAAAAATACGTACATTTCCAGCTGGAAATTTTACGTCCTTCTGCCCCATGATCCGGCGCGCCATTACCCCCGCAGTACGCCGCCCGTGGCTTTGCTGACCTTGTCGATGATCCGGGCCGACACCGCCTCGATCTCGGCTTCGGTCAGGGTCTTGTCGGTCGGCTGCAGGCGCACCGTGATGGCGAGCGACTTTTTCCCTGCCCCCATTTGCGCCTCGGCTTTCTCGCCGGTGAACTGATCGAACACCCGCACGCTCTCGATCATCGCCTTGTCCGCACCAATGGCCGCATTGACCAGCGTCAACGCCTCTACCCCTGCGTCGACGACAAAGGCAAAATCGCGGTCCACCGCCTGAAGATCGCTGATCGCCAGCGCGGGTCTGGTCGGCGTCTTGACCTTGGGCAAGGGCACATTGCCAATACGCACCGTAAAGGCGACCGCTGGCCCCTTCACATCCATCGCCGCCAGAACGCGCGGATGCACCTCGCCATAGGTGGCCAGCATATTCGGCCCCAACGCCACCACGCCCGACCGCCCCGGATGCCACCAGGCCGCAGCCTTGCGGGAGATCTGCACGCGGGCCGGGGCACCGATGGCGGCCAGCACGGCTTCGGCATCCGCCTTGGCGTCGAACAGATCGACCATCCGGCGCGACCCGTGCGGATCACGCCCCGCAACGGCCCCGATCAGCAGACCCGCCGCCTGCAGGTGCTGCTCGCCCGGTTCGCCACCGTGAAACGCGGGCCCGACTTCCATCAGCGCCATGTCCATGAAGCCCCGCGCCTGATTGCGGGCCGCAGCGCGCAGCAAACCGGGCAACAGATCTGGCCGCATATGCGACATCTCGGACGAGATCGGGTTCTCCACCCGCAAGGCATCCGCCCCGCCGCCAAACAGCGCCGCATCAGCCGCATCAATGAAGCTGTAGGTCACGCATTCGTTGTAACCCAAGGCCGCGAGCGTGCGCCGTGCATGACGTTCGCGCATCTGCATCGGCGTCAGGATCGGCAACGGCACACCTGCCTTGGTACGGGGCAGCGGCTTGCCCACCAGCTTGGTCAGCGACGCGACGCGCGCCACCTCTTCGACCAGATCAGCCTCGCCCATGACGTCGGGCCGCCAGGTCGGCGGCGTCGCCATGTCGCCTTTCAGGGTAAAGCCCAGCGCCTGCAGCGACCGACGCTGTTCCGCTGCAGGAATATCCATTCCGACAAGGCTGATGACGCGGGCCGGGTCCAGCCGGTAGGCGCGCGTTGTATCCGGCACGGCGCCATCAACAACAAGGCCCGACGCCTCACCGCCGCAAAGCTCAAGGATCATCGTCGTCGCCGCGTCCAGCCCCGGCAGCGTAAAGGCCGGATCCACTCCGCGTTCAAACCGATAGCGGGCATCCGAGTTGATTTTCAGCGCGCGCCCCGTGGTGGCCACGGTGATCGGATCCCAATAGGCGCTTTCGACAAAGACGTTCACGGTCGCCGCCGTACAACCCGAAGCCTCGCCCCCCATGATCCCGGCAAGGCTTTCCGGCCCGCGGTCATCCGAAATCAGCATCATGCCGGGCGCAATGGCATAGGTCTTGCCATCCAGCGCCACCAGTGTTTCCCCGCCCTTGGCGGCATGAATGCGCAGATCGCCCTGCACCTTGTCGGCATCGAACACATGCAAAGGCCGGTTCAGCGCGAAGGTGAAGAAGTTCGTGATATCCACCAGCGCGGAGATCGGCCGCAACCCGATCGCCTTTAACCGCGCCTGCAGCCAGGCGGGCGAGGCGCCGTTCCTGACCCCCCGGATCACCCGGCCCGCGAACACGGGGCAGCCCCTGTCCTTCAGATCCGCACCGATCGTCACACCGATCGGCGAGGGGAAGCTGCCCTTGACCGGCGCAATCACCATCGGCTTCAGTACGCCCAGCCCCCGCGCCGCCAGATCACGCGCAATTCCCCGCACTCCCAGCGCATCCGGGCGATTGGGTGTGATCTTCACATGGATCATCGGGTCATTCAGCCCGCGATAGTCAATGAACCGCGCGCCGAGGGGCGCGTCGTCCGGCAGATCAATGATGCCGTCGTGATTGTCCGACAGCATCATTTCGCGTTCCGAACACAGCATCCCGTTGGATTCCACGCCCCGGATCACCCCGGGCTTCAGATCCACCCCTGTGCCCGGAACATGCGTACCCACGGGCGCGAACACGCCCACCAACCCCGTGCGCGCGTTGGGGGCACCGCACACCACCTGCACCTCGTGCATTGCGCTACCTGGCCCACCCGGATACGTCGCCACCCGGCACAGGCGCAGACGATCGGCATTGGGGTGCGGCACGGCCTCGATCACCCGGCAGATGCGAAACGCCCCCAGCGAGTCCGCAGGGTTTTCAACGCCTTCGACCTCCAGTCCCAGATCGGTCAGGGCATACAGGATATCGTCCAGCGGAGCCGCTGTCTCAAGATGGTCGTGCAGCCAGGAGAGGGTGAATTTCATCGCAGAAGTCCTTGGACGGATGTGCCGCACGGGAGTTAGCGCAAAGGGCCGCCGATGTGAAGCTGAACGGGCGGCGGTTTTCTGCCGGGAATCGGCTTGTCGCACATTGGGCGTAAAAATGGCCACAATTCCGGTTGGGATCGTGCATAAATGCCGATCATGGACCCAATGCTGGACATACCGAAGAACCGCCGTCGCACACCCGTGTGGCGCATTTGCCTGTTGATGGGGGTGACGGCGCTGTTGTTCATGCTCATCGCCGGCAGCTATGGCGGTGCATCGTCAGTTGTCGAACACACCGTTACAGAATAGCGCGCACCGCACAGAGTGCCCTGCATGACGGGTATGGCCGCCGCGTGGTTCAGGGCGCGTCGCCATTGGCCAGAAAGTCTGCGATGTCGGGCGTGCCGGTGTGATGCGCATCCAGCCACGGCAATGCCCGCATACCAAGGATGCGCATGGGCAGATCAAGGCTGGCAGGGTTCTCATGGACGTCGAGGTATGAGATCGCGCCCTTGTCTGGCCCGTGACCTTCGCCGGGCAGGTAAAAGCGGTCGATGCGAATATCGTCGTCCTGCGCCCAGATGCCGCTGCCGGGCAAATCCCCCTCGGGCGTCAGAAACCGCAGGTTGAGGTGGGCGTCAAAGCCATAGCGGCTGCGCTGCAGATGAATCGCCGTCTTGCCCCTTGCCGTCTCCCGCGCCCAGGTGGTGCCTTTCTGCGTATACCCCATCGGCAGCGCGATGGCGCTGATGGCATCGCAAACCGCCGCCACAGCCGCCTCACGCTTTTGCGCAAAGGCCGGGTCATTGGCTGCGATATGGATGCGGTGGCTGGTGTCGGGGTCGGTCATGTGGGTCACTCGAATGATGCGTCGGTCGGGGTTTACGCCGACCAAGGGGCAGAGTCGGGGTGAACTCCGGCCTCGTGTTTGTCGGTTCCTTTTTTGAACCGGACGACCAATCCAAACCCAACCATTGTGAGAAAAATCAGTGCAGAGAATGGGAAGATAAAAATCGCCAGAACAGCGGAAAGTCCATAAGTCCCATCGATATAGCCGCCAGCGCCACTCAATAGAGCTGCTCCAGAGCTATGCGGGACAACAGAAAAACCAAGAATGGACAGTAATTGTGTTGCACCCAGTCCGGCTAAGCCCACACCAGATGATGCACCTGCGATCCAGTGGCCGTTTGCGCGGTTCGGCATGAATCGCCCAAACAGCAAGATCATCGCGACAATGTACCTCTTGATGACATTCACCCGCTCAATCCTCCCGCCAAATCCGGCATGTCCAGTGCCGCAAACCCATAGTGCCGCAGCCAGCGCAGGTCGCTCTCGAAGAACGCGCGCAGGTCGGGGATGCCGTATTTCAGCATGGCGATGCGGTCGATGCCCATGCCAAAGGCGAAGCCCTGCCACTGCGACGGGTCCACCCCGGCGGCGGTCAGCACCTTGGGGTGCACCATGCCGGACCCCAGGATTTCCATCCACTTGTCACCCTGCCCGATCTTCAGCTGCCCACCTTCCCACGAACAGCGGATATCCACTTCCGCCGATGGTTCCGTGAAGGGGAAATGTGACGCGCGGAACCGCAGCTCTACCGACGGTACCTCAAAATAGGCGCGGCAGAATTCTTCCAGCACCCACTTGAGGTTTGCCATCGAGATGTCGCGGTCGATCGCCAGCCCCTCGACCTGATGAAACATCGGCGTGTGGGTCTGATCCATGTCCATGCGGTAGACGCGACCGGGGGCGATGACGCGGATCGGTGCGCCCTCTGCCATCAGCGCGCGGATCTGCACCGGCGAGGTGTGGGTGCGCAGCACATGCGGCGGGCGGCTGTCGCCGGGGTCGCGGTGCAGGAAGAAGGTGTCGTGTTCCTGCCGGGCGGGATGTTCGGGCGGGATGTTCAGCGCGTCGAAGTTGTACCAGTCGCTTTCGACCTGCGGGCCTTCGGCGACGGCGAAACCCATGTCGGCGAAGATGGCGGTCAGCTCCTCCATCACCTGCGACACCGGGTGAATGGTGCCGCGCGGGCGGGGGCGGGCGGGCAGCGTGACGTCCAGCCATTCGGCGCGCAGGCGTTCGTCGAGGGCGGCATCGCCGAGCGCGGCCTTCCTGGCGCGGAGGGCGGCGTCGATCTCGTCCTTCAGGGCGTTCAGCATCGCTCCGGCGGTCTGGCGCTGGGTCGGATCCATCTGGCCGAGGTCGCGCATCTTCAGACTGATCTCGCCCTTCTTGCCGAGAGCGGACAGGCGGACCTCTTCCAGGCCGGATTCGTCTTTCGCCGTGCCGATGGCGGCGAGATATCTGGCTTTCAGCGTGTCGATCCCGTCCATCGGAGCCTCCGTTTCGTGCCGGTCGGTGCTAGCGACGGGCGGGGCCGATTGCAAGGGGCGGGGGTCAGGCCGGGTGGACGCTTTCCGCATAGTTCGCGGCGAAGGCGTCGGTGGCCGGGATCGGGCGGATGATGTCGATCAGGACGCCGTCCGGGGCGGCGGCGATGAAGTGGCGCTGGCCGAAGGCCTCGTCGCGGAGCGGCAGCAGGATGGCGAGGCCGGCACCGGCAAGGCGGGCGTGCTGGGCGTCGGGGTCTTCGACCTCGAAGTTGAGGATGACGCCGCCGGTCTTGCCGCGCGCGGGGGCGGGGATGGTGTCGTGGTGGCAATCGACGATCGCGAGATTGCTGGCGGGATCGTCAGCGGATTGCAGGTGGACATACCAGTCGGAGGTGTAAAGCGGGGTGAAGTGCAGATGGTCGCAATAGAACCTTGCGGCGGCGGCGACATCGGTGCTGAGGAGGACGGGATAGGTGCTGGTGGTTTTCATCGGGCTTTCCTTTCCTCGGGAGTTTGATACAGTGTGTATGTAAATAACATACAGGATGTATGTATGCAAGAGGTCAGTGAGGCCGACCGGCAGCGCCGGACGCAGCGGGAACGCAGCGACACGATGCGCGCGGCGCTGATCCGGGTGGGGCGGGCGCTGTTCGTGGCGCACGGGTTTGCGGCGACCGGCACGCCCGAGATCGTGGCGACAGCGGGGGTGACGCGCGGGGCGCTGTATCACCATTTTGCCGACAAGGAGGCGCTGTTCGAGGCGGTGGTCCGGGCCGAGGCGGAGGCGGTGGCGGCGGCGGTGGAGGCGGTCGATTATGCCGGGATGCCGCCGGTCGAGGCGCTGATCCGGGGGGGCGAGGCGTTTCTGGCGGCGATGGCAGTGCCGGGGCGGGTGCGGCTGCTGCTGACCGAGGCGCCGGCGGGGCTCGGACCGACGAAGCTGGCACGGATTGATGCCGAAACCGGCGGGCGGACGCTGGTTGCGGGGTTGGCGGCGGCGGGCGTCAGGGACGCGGCACTGGCGCAGCTGTTGTCGGCGGCCTATGACCGGGCGGCGCTGGCGCTGGATCAGGGCGAGGCGGCCGGGCCGTGGCGGGCGGCGCTGGAGCGGCTGGTGCGGGGG
>JAYSSN010000386.1:0-7502 GCA_043720555.1 Rhodobacterales bacterium
CGATTTTCCTCATGGTGCGCCGTCCTTGACCGTCTCCATCGCCACGTAAGTGGAGGTTGAGGCAACATGCGGCAGGGCCGAGATTTTTTCGCCCAGAACACGGCGATAGGCCTGAATATCAGATGACCGCACCTTGAGCAGATAGTCAAAGCGTGACGCAATCATGTGGCATTGTTCGACTTCGGGGATCAGCACCACGGCCTTGTTGAAGGCTTGCAACGCAGCCTCGCGTGTGTCCGACAGGCGCACCTCGACAAACGCGACGTGGGATTGGCCCATGCGGATCGGGTCCAGCAAGGCGCGATAGCCGGTGATGACACCGGCCTCTTCCAGCCGTTTCAGGCGGGCCTGGGTGGGGGATTTCGACAGGCCGATGCGGCGGGCCAACTCGACCGCGCTGATGCGGCCATCGGTGGCGAGGGTGCGCAGGATGGCCTGATCGAAGCGGTCAAGCGAAAGGTCGTTTGGCATGAAAAATCACCGTTTTTGGCATAACTGGCCTGCATATACAACCAACATCGGGAAAAACAACTGTTCAAATGCGTGTATCATGGGCGAAACGAAAGGTCAGATCATGCCCCGCGATACGCTTGCCCCGATGGATATCATCACAACCGCCAGCCTTGCCGATGAGGCGGCCCTGATCCGCGATCTGATAGCGCAGGCGGGCCTTGATGCCGCGGCGCGTGCGCGGATCGTGGCGGCGGGGGCAGACCTTGTGCGCCGGATCCGGGGCAGTGCAAAGCCGGGACTGATGGAGGTTTTCCTGGCGGAGTATGGCCTTTCCACCGAGGAAGGGATTTCGCTGATGTGCCTGGCGGAAGCCCTGCTGCGGGTGCCTGATGCGGAAACCATGGATGCGCTGATCGAAGACAAGATCGCGCCGGGCGACTGGGGCCGGCATCTGGGAAAATCGGCGTCGTCTTTGGTAAACGCATCGACCTGGGCCCTGATGCTGACGGGCAAGGTGCTGGAGGACCGAGAGCCGGGCGTGGTGGGGCATCTGCGCGCCGCGGTGAAGCGGCTGGGTGAACCCGTGATCCGCCGGGCCGTGGCGCAGGCGATGAAGGAAATGGGCCGCCAGTTCGTGCTGGGCGAAACCATCGCGGCCGCGATGAAGCGGGCCGACGAGCTGGAGGGCAAGGGATACACCTACAGCTATGACATGCTGGGCGAGGCGGCGCGCACCGAAGCCGATGCGCGGCGCTATCACCTGAGTTATTCCCGCGCAATCACCGCTATTGCGGCGGCGGCACGGGGCCACGACATCCGCGCGAACCCCGGAATTTCGGTCAAGCTGTCGGCGCTGCATCCGCGCTATGAGGTGGCCAAAGAGGCCCGCGTGATGGCCGAACTGGTGCCGCGCGTGCGGGCGCTGGCGGGGCTGGCCAAGGCCGCAGGGCTGGGGTTCAACATCGACGCCGAGGAGGCGGATCGTCTGGCGCTGTCGTGCAAGGTGATCGAGGCGGTGCTGGAGGATGCCTCGCTTGGCGGGTGGGATGGCTTTGGCGTCGTGGTGCAGGCCTATGGCCGGCGTGCCGGGGCGGTGATCGACTGGCTCCATGCGACGGCGGCCCGGCTGGACCGGCGCATCATGGTGCGGCTGGTAAAGGGGGCCTATTGGGACGCCGAGGTGAAGCGGGCACAGGTGCTGGGGCTGGCATCCTTTCCGGTGTTCACGCGCAAGCAGGCGACGGATGTCAGCTACATTGCAAACGCAAAGAAACTGCTGGGCATGACGGACCGCATCTACCCGCAGTTTGCCACCCATAATGCGCATACCGTGGCGGCGATCCTGGAGATGGCAGGCGACCCGATGTCGTTTGAATTTCAGCGGTTGCATGGGATGGGCGAGCGGCTGCATGATCTTGTGCTGACCGATGGCGGCACGCGGTGCCGCATTTATGCGCCGGTCGGGGCGCACCGCGATCTGCTGGCGTATCTGGTGCGGCGCCTGCTGGAAAACGGGGCGAATTCGTCGTTCGTGAACCAGATCGTGGATGAGGATGTGACGCCAGAAGTGGTGGCGGCCTGTCCGCTGACGGCGATGGAGCGGTTGGCGCTGCCGAACCCCGGTTTGCCTGCGGGGCCTGCGATTTTCGGGGCGCGGCGCAATGCGCGCGGCTGGGATTTGACGGATGCGGCGGATTTGGCGACGGTCGAGGCGGCGCGGGTGGTGCATATGACGACAACCTTCCATGCGGCCCCGGTGCTGGCTGGCGCAATTGTCGCGCGCGACGGTACGCCCGTGACCAACCCCGCGACGGGCGCGGTTGTGGGGCAGGTGATACAGGCGTCGGACGCAGATGTGACGCAGGCGCTGGCGCATGCGGTTGCGTGGGATGCGACGGCCGTGAAGCGGGCGGCGGTGCTGAACCGCGCGGCCGATTTGTATGAGGGCGCGTTTGGCGAGGTCTTCGCTCTGCTGGCGCGCGAGGCTGGCAAGACACTGGCCGATGCGGTGGCGGAACTGCGCGAGGCGGTGGACTTTCTGCGCTATTATGCGGCGGGGGCCGTCGGGCTTGCCGCACCGGCGCGGGGGGTGTTTGCCTGCATCTCGCCCTGGAACTTTCCGTTGGCGATTTTCACCGGGCAGATTGCGGCGGCTTTGGCTGCGGGCAACGCGGTGATTGCCAAGCCTGCAGAGCAGACGCCGCTGATTGCGGCCTTGGGTGTGCGGCTGCTGCATCAGGCGGGGGTGCCGGTAACGGCGCTGCAATTCCTGCCGGGGGACGGGGTGACGGTGGGGGCCGCTTTGTCGAAAGCGCCCCGCGTCGACGGGATTGCGTTCACCGGTTCAACCCAGACGGCAAAGCTGATCCGCGCGGCGATGGCCGCACATCTGGCACCCACGGCCCCGCTGATTGCGGAAACGGGCGGCTTGAACGCGATGGTGGTGGACAGCACGGCCCTGCCCGAACAGGCGGTGCGCGATGTGATCGCGTCGGCGTTCCAGTCGGCGGGGCAGCGGTGTTCGGCGCTGCGCTGTCTTTATCTGCAGGCGGATGTGGCCCCGCACATCGAGGCGATGCTGCTGGACGCGATGGACGATCTTGCGATGGGCAATCCGTGGGATCTGGCGACGGATATCGGCCCGGTGATTGACCGGCGTGCGCAGGCGGGAATCGTCGATTACATCGCGGCGGCGCGCGCCGAGGGGCGGGTGGTGAAATCGATGGCGGCCCCGGCGGGGGGCACGTTCGTGGGGCCGACGGTGATCCGCGTGAAGGGGATTGCCGACATGCCGCGCGAAATCTTTGGGCCGGTGCTGCATATCGCGCATTTCGCGGCGCGCGATCTGGACCGGGTGATCGATGATATCAATGCCACGGGCTACGGGCTGACATTCGGACTTCACACGCGGATTGACGACCGGGTGCAGCGGGTGGTCGAACGGCTGCGGGTGGGCAATGCCTATGTGAACCGCAACCAGATCGGGGCGGTGGTTGGCAGCCAGCCGTTCGGGGGCGAAGGTCTGTCGGGTACCGGGCCAAAGGCGGGCGGGCCGCAGTATCTGGCGCGGTTTACAACCCGCCCGGTTACCGCGGCGGTCGATGACGGGGTGGTGACAGTCGAGGCGCAAGCCTTGCGGGCGTTGCGGCGGATGCAGGCAGATCCCGCCCCGGCACATGCCGAAAACCTGCCGGGCCCGACCGGAGAGTCCAACCGGCTGTCAGCGTATCAGCGGGAACCCGTGATTTGTCTGGGGCCATCGGTCGCGGCGGCGACGGCGCAGGCCGCGGCGGTGCGGGCGCATGGCGGCCTGGCGGTCGAGGCGCCGGGGCTGGCGGCGGATGCGGTGGCGCGGCTGCCGATCGGCGGGGCCGTCTGGTGGGGCGACGAGGCCGGGGGCCGGGCGTATGCGCAGGCGCTTGCGGCGCGGGTGGGGGCGATTGTGCCGCTGATCGGCACGCCCGATCAGGCGCATGTGCTGCTGGAGCGGCACGTGTGCATCGACACGACGGCCTCGGGCGGGAATGCCGAACTGCTGGCGACGGTAGCGGACTGACTATAGCCGATTGACGGGGCGGGGCAGATCGCGGACGGTAAGACCATGTTCTTTCCGTTCCGCGACCATAACCCGTCGGGGCGCACGCCTTTCGTGTGCTATGCGCTGATAGCAGCGAATGCCCTGATTTTTCTGGGCTACTGGCTGACGGTCCAGAACGACTATGCACTGGCAGAGTTCTTTTACACCTGGGGTCTGGTGCCGCGTTTCATCATGCAGGGCGCGCAGTGGCATACGGTGCTGACGTCGATGTTCCTGCATGCGGGCTGGATGCACATCATTGGCAACATGCTGTTCCTGTGGGTGTTCGGCGACAATCTGGAAGACCAGATGGGGCATCTGCGGTTCTTGATGTTCTACCTGATTGCCGGGGCGGGGGCCGCAGGGATGCAGATCGCCGCCGAGCCTTACTCGCAGGTGCCGATGGTCGGGGCGTCCGGGGCGATTGCAGGAGTGCTGGGGGGGTATCTGCTGCTGTTTCCGCGCGCGCGGGTGGATGTGCTGATCTTCATCGTGATCTTTGTGCGGGTGATCCCGATCCCGGCGTGGATCGTGCTGGGCGTGTGGTTCGGGATGCAGCTGTTCAGCGGGTTTGTGCAGCCCACGCAAGGCGCGGGTGTCGCCTATTGGGCGCATGCGGGCGGCTTTGTCGCGGGGTTGGTCATGGCGGTGCCGGTCTGGCTATCGCGTGGCGGCGTGGGGTTCTGGAGCCGCACGCACGGCGTGCCGCCGCATCCGGAGACGGCCTACGAGGTGACGAAATCGCGCATCCCGGTGGTGCGGCGTCTGCGATGACGGAGCCTGCGATACGGGGCACATGTCATTGCGGGGCAGTGGTGCTGGAGGTCGCGCTGTCAGACGGGCTGCGCAGCGCCCGGCGCTGCGATTGCAGCTTTTGCGCGCGGCGCGGCGCAATCGCGGTGACCGCCCCGCTGGACGGCGTGCGGGTGGTGCAGGGGGCCGACAAGCTGACGCTCTATCAATGGGGGACGCGGACGGCGAAGCACTACTTCTGTTCGGTCTGCGGGATTTACACGCACCACCAGCGGCGGTCGAACCCGAATGAATTCGGGGTCAACCTGGCGATCCTCGCGGGTGTGAACCCGCGTGATCTGGGCGCGGTGGCGTGGACGGACGGGGTAAACCATCCATCGGACCAGCAGGCGTCAGCCGGGTGAAATCACGCGCCCTCGCGGACATGAACGGGTGCCGTCCCCTGGGCGGGTGCGCAAGCCTGCGGTGCGGATGTTTGGGCAACGGCGAAAGGCCTTGGTTCAGTCGCCCTGGACGATCTTGCGGAAGGCCGGGTAGAGCGCATCATTGCCGCAGATGATCGAGCCTGATTCCAGCGGGTCCTGACCGTCGCGGATGCCCGACACCATGCCGCCTGCCTCGCGCACGATGATGATGCCGGCCGCGATGTCCCATGCGTGCAGCTCGCGCTCCCAATAGCCGTCGTAGCGGCCCGCCGCCACGTAGGCCAGATCAAGCGAGGCCGCGCCCCAGCGGCGCACACCCGCACAGACCGGCATCAGGCGGGCGAGATCCTTGAGCGTGGCGGGCAGGGTGGACTTGCTGCCGAAGGGTACGCCGGTGGCAAAGACGGCATCGGCCATCTGGCGGCGGCCCGACACGCGCATGCGTTTGTCGTTCATCCACGAGCCCGCACCCTTTTCGGCCCAGAACATCTCATCCTTGGCGGCGTCGAAAACGACGCCCGCGACAATCTCGCCCTTGTGTTCCAGCGCGATCGAGATCGCCCAGTGTGGCATGCCGTGCAGAAAGTTGGTGGTGCCGTCCAGCGGATCGACCAGCCAGCGGCGGGTGGGATCGACACCTTCGGTGCCGCCGGTTTCTTCACCGAGCCAGCCATACGTGGGGCGCGCATCCATCAGGTCTGTCTTGATGATGCGTTCCGCCTCGCGGTCCGCCTTGGAAACGAAATCGCCGGGGCCTTTGTACGACACCTGCAGGTTCTCCACCTCGCGGAAGTCTTTCACGAGGGCACGGCCTGCTTTGCGGGCGGCCTTGATCATGAGGTTGAGGTTGGCACTGCCTTGCATCGGGGGCACTCCTGTCGGTCAAGGCTGTGCCCTTACACGGCACCTGCGGGGAAGGGAAGCGGGTGACTGCCGCGGATTGCACGGGTTGCAGGCAGATCACCGGGCAATTTGTGCCGGCGCAAGTGGCGCCGCGCGTGCAAGCCCCCTTGCGGCCCGGCAATCTTGCCCCATCATTGCCAGCAAGGGGGAGATTGCCATGGCCGTCGAAACCAGTGCTGTCGATCTGCAGTCCGTCGTGATCCTGCTGGGGGCGGCGGTGGTTGCGGTGCCGGTGTTCAAGCGTGCAAAGCTGGGCGCGGTGCTGGGGTATCTTGCTGCGGGGCTGGTGATCGGGCCGTTCGGGTTGGGTCTGTTCCGCGACCCGATGGCGATCCTGCATGTGGCAGAGCTGGGCGTGGTGATGTTTTTGTTCATCATCGGACTGGAGATGGAGCCAAAACGCCTGTGGTCGATGCGGCACGATATCTTTGGCATGGGGCTGGCGCAGTTCGTGCTGGGGATGGGGTTGCTGAGTTTGGTAGGGATGGCGCTGGGGTATGACGCGGTGCCGTCGATGATCGCGGGGACGGGGTTTGTGCTGACGTCAACCGCGATCGTGATGCAGATGTTGCAGGAGCGGGGCGACATTTCGACACCCAAGGGTCAACGGATCGTGTCGATTCTGCTGCTGGAGGATCTGGCGATCGTGCCCTTGCTGGCGCTGGTCGCGTTTCTCGCGCCGGGAGGGGCCGACCTGACATGGGCGGACCGGGCGGTGGGGATCGGTATCGGTCTTGGGGCAATCGGGGTGCTGGTGGCGGCCGGGCTTTACCTGCTGAACCCGATGTTCCGGGTACTGGCGGCAGCCCGTGCGCGCGAGGTGATGACGGCCGCGGCGCTGCTGGTGGTGCTGGGGGCGGCGCTGTGGATGCAGATCGGTGGGCTGTCGGCGGCGATGGGCGCGTTTCTGGCGGGGGTGTTGCTGTCGGAGTCCAGTTTCCGGCATCAGCTGGAAGCGGATGTGGAGCCGTTCCGGGGTATCCTGCTGGGGCTGTTCTTTCTGGCGGTGGGCATGGCGGTCGATCTGTCGATCATTGCGGCGAACTGGCGGCTGGTGGTGATTTCGGTGGTGTCTCTGATGGTGCTCAAGGCCACGGCGATCTACGCCATTGCCCGGATCTTCGGTGCAGCCCACCGCGAGGCGCTGGAGCGGATGGTGCTGATGGCGCAGGGGGGTGAATTCGCGTTTGTGCTGTATGCCGCGGCGCTTGCCGTGGGGTTGATCAACGCCGAGGCGAATGCCGTGCTGACTGCCATCATCATCATCTCGATGGGGCTGACGCCGTTGATCGTGCTGATCCATGACCGCCTGATGCCACCCGCCGCCGCGTCGGCGGACGGACTGGAAGCGCCGGACGGCGCGCGCGCGTCGGTGCTGTTGATCGGCTTCG
>JAYSSN010000387.1:0-7501 GCA_043720555.1 Rhodobacterales bacterium
GCGCGCAACGTGCTGACAGGCGTGGAGACGGATGTGCCCTGTTCGGGGTTCTTCGTGGCCATCGGCCATGCTCCGGCTTCTGAACTTGTCAAGGATCAGTTGCCGCTCCATTCCGGCGGCTATGTGGAGGTCGAGGCAGGCTCGACCCGCACCACCATTCCGGGCGTCTTTGCAGCGGGTGATCTGACGGATCACATCTACCGGCAAGCGGTGACAAGTGCCGGAATGGGTTGCATGGCGGCGCTGGATGCGGAAAAGTTTCTGGCGGCGCATGAACTTCAGCGCGAAGCGGCGGAGTGACCACTTCGGTTTTCGGGCGGGGTTGGCGCAACGGATCGACCGGCGACCTGCCAGACCACTGATGCGCCGCGCGCGCGGATCCTGCGCGTTGGCAAAGTGGCCTTCCCGGTTGGAATGCCGCGGGCGCGCGGGCGGAAAGATCGCCTCGCACCGGCCTTTCGCGCCTGAACATTCTTCCTCACCGTTGCAGTTGCGCGGCATTTCCGCCTTTTTCCTGCGGAAATCCGCGACATTGCTTGAGTATTGCCCCGCTCACGCGCTACAGGCGCGGGCGAATGACGGGGAATGAACCCCGCCCCTGATGCAGCATCACAAGGCCAGACCCATGTCGCTTCCCCTTCATGCCCCGATTCCGGAACTTTATGTCTCATACGATTCAGCCCAGAAGCTGAAGATCGAGGCGGGCCAGTTGCCATCCTGGGATCTTACCGCGCGGCAGGTCTGCGATCTGGAACTGCTGATGAACGGCGGCTTCAACCCGCTGAAGGGCTTCCAGTCCGAAGCCGATTATACTGGTGTCGTGGAAAACATGCGCACCGCCGATGGCGCGCTCTGGCCCATTCCGATCACGCTGGATGTGTCGGAAAAGTTTGCCGAAGGCGTCGCACCAGGCCAGGATATCGCACTGCGCGACGCGGAAGGCGTGATCCTTGCGATCCTGTCGATCACCGACAAATGGGTGCCAAACAAAGTGCTTGAGGCCGAGAAAGTCTTTGGCGCAGATGACCTTGCCCATCCTGCGGTGAACTATCTGCACAACGTGGCGGGTCCGGTCTATCTGGGCGGGCCGATCACCGGCATCCAGCCGCCCGTGCATTACGATTTCAAATCGCGCCGCGACACGCCGAACGAGTTGCGCGCCTTTTTCCGCAAGATGGGCTGGCGCAAAGTGGTGGCGTTCCAGACGCGCAACCCGCTGCACCGCGCGCATCAGGAACTGACGTTCCGCGCCGCGCGCGAGGCGCAGGCGAACCTGATGATCCATCCGGTCGTCGGCATGACCAAACCGGGCGATGTGGATCATTTCACGCGCGTGCGCTGTTACGAGGCTGTGCTGGGTCAATACCCTTCATCGACCACAACAATGAGCCTGCTGAACCTAGCCATGCGCATGGCAGGCCCGCGTGAGGCGGTCTGGCACGGGTTGATCCGCAAGAACCACGGCTGCACGCACTTCATCGTGGGGCGCGATCATGCCGGGCCGGGGAAAAACTCGCAGGGCGTCGACTTCTACGGCCCCTATGACGCGCAGACGCTGTTCAAGGAACATGAGGCCGACATCGGCGTGACGATGGTCGATTTCAAACACATGGTCTATGTTCAGGAAAAGGCACAATATTTCCCGGCGAACGAAGTGCCGGAAGGCGGCACGGTGCTGGATATTTCGGGCACCGAACTGCGGCGGCGTCTGCGCGAAGGCATCGACATTCCCGAGTGGTTCAGCTTTCCCGAAGTGGTGACCGAATTGCGCCGCACATCGCCTGCGCGCAGCAAGCAGGGGTTCACCGTGTTTTTCACCGGCCTGTCCGGATCAGGCAAATCGACCATTGCCAACGCGCTGATGGTCAAGCTGATGGAAATGGGTGGGCGGCCGGTGACACTGCTGGATGGTGATGTGGTGCGCAAGCATCTGTCGTCAGAGCTGGGATTCAGCAAAGAGCACCGCGATCTGAACATCAAGCGGATCGGCTATGTCGCCTCGGAAATCACCAAGAACGGCGGCATCGCCATCTGCGCCCCCATTGCCCCCTACACCGCAACCCGCCGCGCCGTACGCGAGATGATCGAAAACTTCGGTGCCTTCATCGAGGTGCATGTGGCAACGTCCATCGACGAATGCGAACGCCGTGATCGCAAGGGGCTGTACAAGCTGGCCCGCGAAGGCAAGATCAAGGAATTCACAGGGATCTCAGACCCCTATGAAGCCCCGACCAAGGCCGAACTTGTGGTGGACACCGAAAACGTGGACGTCGATCACTGCGCCCATCAGGTGATCCTGAAACTGGAAAGCATGGGGCTGATTGCGGGGTGACGATACAAGGGGCCCCGGCAGTGGGGCCCCTTCGTCTTAATGCACGCTGAGCGCAGCGATGTCATTCTGCTTTGCCAGTGCAAAGGCCAGCGCGCGGTCGCGCACCACGGCAACCCGGACACCATCGGTGCGATGCACCGCATAAACCGTTTCCAGCCCTTCGATTTCATCCTGCAGTTCTTCGGGCAGATCGGCCACCGCGATGGGCCGCACGTAAACAATGCTGCCGTCGGTTTCGGGCATAGACTGATAACGCGTATTCATGGCTTATCCCTTTCTCTTGGGCGACTGGATCGCGATGGTCTGGACCACCATTTCGGGAATCTGACGCCGCAGATCGATGTGCAAAAGCCCGTTTTCCATTGCCGCACCGGCAACCTCTACTCCGTCGGCCAGCACGAAACTGCGCTGAAACGCCCGGCCTGCAATACCGCGGTGCAAGAACACCCGGCCCTCGCTGTCATCCGCCTGACGGCCGCGCACCACCAGTTGGCGGTCCTCGACGGTGATCGCGATGTCGTCGTCGCTGAAGCCCGCCACCGCCAGCGTGATGCGATAGGTCTGTTCGCTTGTCGCTTCGATGTTAAAGGGGGGGTACCCTTCCGACGCCGTTTTCGCAGTGCGTTCCACAAGCCGTTCCAGCTGTTCAAACCCCAGCAGAAAGGGATGCGCCCCAAATGTCAGTTTCGTCATCAGACTTGCCCTTGCGAAAAGCGACAATACTGCGGGGCCCCGATCACAGCAGCCCTGCCTTTTGAATATGGGGTGCAGCGCCACCCCCTGCAAGCCCTACAAATATCATCGAAGATTCCTTCACCGCGGGCCGGGAATCACTATATCGTTGTTATCGCACCCAAACCGACTCGGCCGGAACCCACCCAGCATGAACGCGCCATCAGAACTCAACTTTGAAGAAATGCTCCGCATCCGGCTGGAGGTGCTGCGCCGTGGGCATCGCGACCTGGACGAGGCCATTCATGTGCTGGAAACTGCGGGCCACCCCGATCAGCTGACCCTGCGGCGCCTGAAAAAGCAGAAACTGGCGCTGAAGGATCATATCGTGAAGATCGAGGATCAGTTGATCCCCGATATCATCGCCTGAGCCGCTTGCCCCTGCCACGCCCACCAGTATAGTGCGCGCCTTAAAGCGCGAGGGCGGAAATGGCGATAGTCGGGATCATCATGGGCAGCCAGTCAGACTGGCCGACGATGAAGGACGCAGCCGCCCTGCTGGACGAACTGGGTATCAGTTATGAAACCAAGATCGTATCGGCCCATCGCACGCCCGACCGGCTGTGGGACTATGGCAAAACCGCCGTCGAGCGCGGGCTGAAGGTCATTATCGCGGGCGCGGGCGGCGCTGCGCATCTGCCCGGCATGATGGCGTCGAAAACCCGGTTGCCGGTGATCGGCGTGCCGGTGCAGACCAAGCCGCTGGCCGGGGTCGACAGCCTGTATTCCATCCTGCAGATGCCAAAGGGGTACCCGGTCGCGACCATGGCGATCGGGGGGGCGGCCAATGCGGGCCTGATGGCCGCGGGCATCCTTGCGCTGCAGGATGCGGCGCTTGCGGCACGGCTGGACGCGTGGCGCGCTGCATTGTCAGCCTCGATCCCGGAAGAGCCGACCGATGCTTGAACCGGGCGCGACAATCGGCATCCTCGGCGGCGGGCAATTGGGGCGGATGCTGTCGGTTGCAGCGTCACGGCTGGGCTTGCGCTGCCATATCTTCGATCCCGATCCTGCTGCCCCTGCGGGCCACGTCGCGGACCGCGTGACCACCGCCGCTTATGATGACATCGCGGCCCTGTCCGCGTTCGCCTCACGCGTCGATGTCATCACCTATGAATTTGAAAACATCCCGACGGCTGCACTGGATGCGCTGGAGGCGATCTGCCCGATCCACCCGAACCGCCGCACACTTGCCACGTCACAGGACCGGATTGCCGAGAAGGATTTTCTGACCGGGCTGGGCTTGCAGACCGCACCTTATGCCCACGTCGGCACGCTGGCCGATCTGAGGGTTGCCCTTGCCCGCATCGGTACGCCCGCGATCCTGAAAACGACGCGGCTGGGCTATGACGGCAAGGGGCAGGCGCGCATCATGGCGCCCGGTGATGCCCCCGCGGCGTTTGATGCCATGAAGGGCGCGGCGGCCGTGCTGGAAGGTTTCATTGCCTTCACGCATGAGGTGTCGGTGATTGCGGCGCGGGGGCAGGACGGATCGGTTGCCTGTTACGATCCGGGCGAGAATGTCCACAAATCCGGCATTCTGCACACGACCACGGTGCCCGCCCGCCTGACACCGGGCCAGCGCACCGACGCCATCCTGATCGCAGCGCGTATCCTGAATGCGCTGGATTACGTCGGCGTGATGGGGGTGGAGCTTTTCGTGACGCCGGGCGCGCTGCTCGTGAACGAGATTGCGCCCCGCGTGCACAATTCCGGCCATTGGACGCAGAACGGCTGCGCGGTGGATCAGTTTGAACAGCACATCCGCGCGGTGGCGGGCTGGCCGCTGGGCGACGGCGCGCGGTTTGCGGACGTGGAGATGGAAAACCTGATCGGCGATGATGTGCTGCGCGTGCCCGCGCTGGCGGGCGAGCGGAACACAGCGCTCCACCTGTACGGCAAGGCAGCGGCGCGGCCTGGGCGCAAAATGGGGCATGTGAACCGCATCAAGCCGGGATGAATTGCGCAAGGGTAACGGCTGTCAATTCCCTGACATTCTTTTGAAATCATGTTTTCATGATGCGTTTCCAAATTCTGTTGGCACCGGCGATCACGCATCCGGCACATCCGTATCAATGCCGCCTTTGGCCAGCTGGATACGCGCCAGTTCGGCCAGCCGTTCGTACTTGACGCGGAAAAGATCAAGCTCTGCCTCGCCCAGTTCCTCCAGATCAAGCAAGGCGTTATGCGCGCCTTGGGTCACGCGGATCAGTTCATCCAGTTTCACCTGGATAGCCCGGGTGTCGCGGTTCTGGGTGTTCTGGATCAGGAACACCATCAGGAAGGTGATGATCGTGGTGCCGGTGTTGATGACAAGTTGCCAGGTATCGCTGAACCCAAACATCGGCCCCGTGATGATCCAGACAACAATGATGCCCACCGCCAGAGCAAAGGTCACCGGGCGCCCGGCGAGCCGCGCGATCATCTTGGCAGCAGTGGAATAGAGCGAGCTTGCGGGCATGGTGCACCTCGGGATGGGCTGGTGGTGGCGCGTATAACATGCGCCGCAACAGCCCTATTCCGCCAGCCCGTCTTCATCCAGCAGGGTCCGCCCGGCGCGGTCTTCCAGCTCGATCACCCACAGGTCCGGGTCGCGGTCGCGTTGGCGCGCAAGAACCGCATCCACATCGGCCTCGGCCCCCGCTACCAGCGTCACCCAGACGCGCGTGTCGTTCATCAGATCAAAGCTGCGCTGAAACGCCTTGGCCTGCCCGTCCAGCGTGGCAATCTTGACGATCACCGCGCCCGCCGTCGCGTCACCCTTGGCGGTGACATAAGCCGGGATCGTCGCCAGCCTGAGCCGCGCAAGGTAAGCCGACACCCAGACCCCGGCGGCCAGACGCGGGATCACGGCTGTTTTCGCTTTTCACAAATACTCATGCGACCGCGCCGCCAGAGCCGCCGCCGGACATCAGTCGCCGTCCTTGAAATCAAGCCCCATTTCCGAATAGCGCTCTGCCTCTTCCAACCAGTTCGGCCGGACTTTGACGGTCAGGAACAGATGCACCGTGCGGCCCAGAAATTCGGCAATCTCGGCCCGCGCGGCCTGACCTACGGATTTGATCGTCTCGCCGCCGTTGCCCAGCACGATGCCCTTGTGGCCATCGCGGGCAACATAGACGATCTGGTCGATCCGGGTGGTGCCGTCGGGTTTGTCCTCCCATTTTTCGGTTTCCACCGTCAGTTGGTAGGGCAGTTCCTCGTGCAGCCGCAGGGTCAGCTTTTCGCGCGTCATTTCGGCGGCAATCATCCGCATGGGCAGATCGGCGATCTGATCCTCGGGGTAGAACCACGCGCCTTCGGGCAATTGCCCCGCCAGCCAATCGCGCAGCTTTTCAACGCCATAGCCTTTTTCGGCGGAAATCATGAAGGTTTCGCGGAACGCAAACGCCTCGTTCATCTTCTGCGCCAACGCCAGCAGGGTTTCGGCCTTGACCCTGTCGATCTTGTTGATCGCCAGCGCCACGCCCTGACCCTGCGGGATCTGGTCGCGCATCCGGTCGATGATGGCCTGCACGCCTGATGTCAGGCCCCGGTGCGCCTCGATCAGCAGCACGATGATATCGGCATCCGCCGCCCCGCCCCAGGCGGCCTTGACCATGGCGCGGTCCAGACGGCGGCGGGGGCGGAAGAGGCCGGGGGTGTCCACAAACACGATCTGGGTGTCACCCGCCATGGTGATGCCGCGGATGCGGGCGCGGGTCGTCTGCACCTTGTGCGTGACGATGCTGACCTTGGCCCCGACCATCTGGTTCAGCAGGGTGGATTTTCCTGCATTCGGCTCGCCGATCAGGGCGACAAATCCGGCGCGGGTCATGTGCTCTCCATCCGGGTCAAAAGTGCCCGTGCTGCGGCCTGTTCGGCGGCGCGTTTGCTGCCCGCATCGGCCTGTTCAAATTCACCCGAGGCCAGTCGTACTTCGACGGTGAACTGCGGTTCGTGATCCGGCCCGCTGCGCGCGGTTTCGGTGTAGGTGGGCGGGGGCTGGCCACGGGCCTGCGCCCATTCCTGCAGCGCGGTCTTGGGGTCGCGGGCATCGGATTTGACCGCGCCGATACGCGCGCCCCACAGCCGCAGGATCAGGCCGCGCGCGGCATCAAAGCCCGCGTCCTGATAGACGGCGGCAATCAGCGCCTCCATCGCGTCCCCCAGCAGCGCGTCCTTGCGCCGCCCGCCAGACAGCATTTCGGAGCGCCCCAGTTTCAGCACATCGCCAAGGCCGCAGGCGCGGGCAACATCGGCGCAGGCCTCTTTGCGCACCAGGGCGTTGAAGCGGGGCGCCAGCTGGCCTTCGGCGGCGGCGGGGTCGGCGGTCAGCAGTGCGTCCGCCATCACGAGTCCAAGAACCCGGTCGCCCAGGAATTCGAGCCGTTGATTGTCGGGCCGGGTGCCGGACGAGATGGAGGCGTGCGTCAACGCACACACCAGCAGTTCCGG
>JAYSSN010000388.1:0-7494 GCA_043720555.1 Rhodobacterales bacterium
CAGCACCATGATGTGATCGGCCACCTGCGCCACCACGGCCAGATCGTGGGTGATGTACAGCGCCGCGACGCCGGTGTCGTGGATCGCCTCCTTGATCGCAGCCAGGACCTCGATCTGCGTCGTCACGTCCAGCGCGGTGGTGGGTTCATCGAACACCACCAGATCCGGCGTCGGGCACAGCGCCATCGCCGTCATCGCCCGCTGCAATTGGCCACCCGAGACCTGATGCGGATAGCGCGACCCGAAATTGTCCGGATCCGGCAGTCCCAGCGTTGCAAACAACCCCCGCGCGCGGGCCTCGGCTGCGGCCCGGCTCGCCAGTCCATGCAGCAGCGTCGCCTCGATCACCTGCTCCATCAGGCGTTTGGCCGGGTTGAACGCCGCCGCCGCCGACTGCGCCACATAGGTGACCTCACGCCCCCGCAAAGCCCGCAATCCCTCCGCATCCGCCAACCGGATATCGCGTCCGTTCAGCAGGATCTGCCCGCCCGTGATGCGCACACCGCCGCGCCCATACGCCATCGCCGACAACCCGATGGTGGACTTTCCCGCCCCGGATTCCCCGATCAGCCCCAGCACCCGGCCCTTTTGTACGGCCACGGACACATCATCGACCAACACCGCCATGCGCGGCGCCTCGCCCGGCGGATAGACCGTCGCCTCGATGCGCAGGTTCCGTATCTCCAGCAGCACCTCACCCACCGCGTCCGCCTTTCAGGCTGGCCGTGCGCGCCAGCACCCAATCCGCCACCAGGTTGACCGAGATTGCGAGTACAGCAATCGCCATCGCCGGGATCAGCGCCGCCGCGACGCCATACCCCAGCCCGGCCGAGTTTTCCTTCACGATCCCGCCCCAGTCCGCCAGCGGCGGCTGCACCCCAAGCCCCAGGAATGACAAGGTCGAGATGAACAGGATCGCAAAGATGAACCGCAAACCCATTTCTGCCACCAGAGGCGACAGCGCATTGGGCAGAATCTCGTGAAATATGATCCAGCGCTGCCCCTCGCCCCGCAGCCGCGCCGCCTCGACATAATCCATCACGGTGATATCGACCGCGACGGCGCGTGCCAACCGGAACACCCGCGTTGAATCCAGCAACCCGATCACCAAGATCAGCACCGGCAACGTCACATCCGTCACCGACAGGATCACCAGCGCCAGAATAAGCGACGGGATGGCCATCAGCAGATCGACAAAGCGCGACAACAGCTGATCGACCCATCCCCCCACCGTGGCTGCCAGAAACCCCAGCACGGACCCCAGCCCAAAGCTGACCGCCGTCGCACAGACCGCCAGGAAGATCGTGATCCGGCCGCCGAAAATCATCCGGCTGAGCAGATCACGCCCGATGCTGTCGGTGCCCAGCCAAAATGTTTCGCTCATCGGCTCCCACACCCCTCCGGGTGCTTCGTCCATCGTATAGGGCGCGATCCACGGGGCGAAAATCGCCGACAGAAAGAACAGCCCCGTGAAGAACAGCCCGATCATGGCGCTGATGGGAATACGCCTCATTTCGGATGCCTCAGCCGCGGGTTGGCAAGGATCGACACCACGTCGGCAAGGATGTTCAACCCGATATACACCGCCGCAAAGATCAGCCCGCAAGCCTGCACCACCGGCAAATCACGCTTGGTTACATGATCCACCAGATACTGCCCCATGCCGGGATAGACGAACACCACCTCGACCACGACCACCCCCACCACCAGATAGGCGAGGTTCAGCATGACCACATTCACCACCGGCGCAATCGCGTTCGGAAACGCATGCCGTGCGATGACGGCCATCGGCGACAGTCCCTTCAGCTCTGCCGTTTCGATATAGGCCGACTGCATGACGTTCAGGATCGCAGCCCGCGTCATCCGCATCATGTGCGCCAGCACGACCAGCACCAGCACCGCTACCGGCAGTGCCACCGCATACAGCCGCTCGCCCAGCGACATCCCATCAAAAACCATCGCCATCGACAGGAACAACTGCCATTTGACGGCCAGGAAAAAAATCAGCAGATAACCCAGCACGAACTCGGGCAGCGAAATCGTGGTTAGGGTCACTGCGGATATCAGCTTGTCAGGCCACCGCCCGACATGGCGCGCGGCGATCAGCCCCAGCACAATCGACAGCGGCACCGAAATTACCGCCGCCCAGAAGGCCAGAAACATCGTGTTGCCCAACCGCTGCCCGATCGACGTGGCAATGTCCTGCCCGTTCGACAATGCGGTGCCCAGATCGCCATGCAGGATGCCCCAAAGCCAGCGGAAATATCGCACGAAGGCCGGGTCGTTCAGTTGCAACTTTTCGCGCAGGTTCGCCAGCGCCTGTTCCGTTGCCTGCTGGCCCAGGATCGCCTGCGCCGTATCCCCCGGCAGCGCCTCGACCCCCAGGAAGATCAGGGCCGACACCGCCAGCAGCAAGATCAGGCCCAGCGCGATACGCTGGGCCAACAATTTTACAACCGGATGCACCTAGGCAAGCCAGGTGTTCACAAGGCCACGGCCATTCATCAACTCGCCGTTCGGATCATCGACCCAGCCCTGCACCTCGTCGCGCACCGCCGACACGAAGTCGTTGAACATCGGCAGGATCAGACCGCCTTCATCGCGCACGATACTGGCCATTTCCGAATATTGGCCCTTGCGCTTGTCCTGATCCAGTTCGCCCCGTGCGGCCATCAGAATCTCGTCGAACTTCGGGATGAAGAACTTGGTGTCGTTCCATTCCGCGCTCGACAGATACGCCGTGGCATACATCTGATCCTGCACCGGACGTCCGCCCCAATAGGACGCGCAGAAGGGCTGCTTGTTCCAGACATCAGACCAATAGCCATCATCGGGCTCGCGCACGATTTCCAGCGGAATGCCGGCAGCGACCGCCGATTGCTGGAACAGTTCAGCGGCCTCGACCGCGCCGGGGAAGGCACCTTGTGCGGTCCGCAGAATGATCGGGCTGCCGTCATGGCCGGACTTCTTGTAGGCTTCCGCCGCCGCCGCCACATCATACTCGCGTTGCGGAATGCTTGCATCAAACAGCGGATAGGATGCGTTGATGGGAAAATCATTACCGATCGACCCAAGGCCGCCCAGGATCTTGTCCACCATTTCCTGACGATTGATCGCCAGTTTCAACGCCATGCGCAGATCGGCATTGTCGAACGGCGCCGTGTTGCAATGCATGATGAACACATAATGCCCACGCCCTGCGACCGACTTGATCGACATGCCCGGCGCGCCCTTGAGCAGTTCCACGATCTTGGGGTCCACGCGGTTGATCATGTGAACCTGACCCGATTGCAGGGCCGCGGTCCGTGCGGTGTTGTCGTTGATCACCAGGATTTCGACCTGATCGGCGTAGCCAGTCGTATCCCAGTAGTTCGCATGTTTTTCAAACCCGATACGCACACCCGGTTCGTTGACCACGATCTTGTAGGCCCCGGCCCCGATCCCTGCCGCCGGATTGTCCACGCCGCCGCCGGGCTGGATCACAAGGTGATAGTCCGCCATCAGGAACGGCAGGTCGGCGTTGGCTGCGGCCAGCTTCAGCGTGACCATGTCGCCTTCGGCGATCATCTCGGAAATGCCCTGCACGATGCCAAGCGCACCCGACTGCGCATTTTCATCCGTGTGTCGCTTCAGCGTCGCCACCACGTCCTCGGCCGTCAGCGTGGCCCCGTTGTGAAACTCTACACCTTGGCGGATCTTGAACTTCCACTCGGTCGCGTCGGCGTTGGAACTGATCTCTTCGGCAATGCGCGGAATGACTTCGCCTGTGGGCGATACATCTACCAGCATCTCGCCCCAGGTCATGTTGACCGCAAACGGCACCTCGGACGCGGCCAGTGCGGGGTCCAGCGAGTTCGTGCTCTCGCCACCCGACATACCCGCCCGCAGCAGCCCCCCGCGCGTCGGCTCCTGCGCCCGCACAGCGGATGCCAGCAACGTGTTCGCCATCGCCGCAGACACCCCAAGCGCAGTCGCCCGCCCGATAAAGGCGCGGCGGCTGGTCTTGCCCTGCGCCACGCGGGTCAGCAGGTGCTTGATTTCATCATTCATCGTCGTCTCCCTGAAAGGTTCCATATTTTTTTGTTGACTGTCGAATTAACTAGATCCGGATTTTTCGAGTCCGGCAATGACTTTTACGGACGACTTGTCAAACGAACCGCCGCTCGACCTGATCGTCAAAATACCGCTCAAAAATCAGTTGGTCGCCCTCCCACGCCCGCACATGCGCCGCCATTCGCAAATGTGTCGCCGTGCAGGTCTGCGTCGCCGTCACATGTGTGCGCACCCGCCACTCGCCCCGCGACAGGCGCTGTTCCCATGTGTGGGTCGCGATCGCCGACAGCGGATCATCGGGGCGGATCTCCCAGCGTTCCGACATCGACTCGCCCGTAATCAGCCCGTGCGTCAGGTTCTCCACGTCGCCACCGTCATCTTCGACCACCAGTGCGCGCGTGCCACGGACCAGATCCTCTTCGATGCGGCGCGCCTTTTGCCCTTCGCGCAGAACCCGGTGTTTCCACGGTGTCGCCGTTTCCGCAGGCGGCGGCTGCCACGCGTCCAAGGCACCTGTCACCTCCGGTAAAAGCAACTCTCCCTGTTCCAGGGTCAGCGTTGCCGACGCATCGGACGGCCAGACAAAGGGCCAATAGCTTGTCGCCAGCGCCAGGCGCAGCCGATGCCCCGCCGCCAACCGGTACGCCATCAGGTCCATCGACAAGACAGCATCCACCGCCCGCCCCGGCACCATCGGCGACGGGTCCGCCATGTCGTCCCGATGGCACAGGTTCAGCATTCCATGCGCAATCCGCACCGATGATCCATCCGGCGCAACATCGCACAGGCGCGCTATCAGGTGCGCCCTGGGCCCGTCGCTGTGCAATCGCAACCGGACCTTTGCCCGTCCCATCAGGGTCAGCGGTCCCGCCAAAGCTGCGCCATCAAGGCATAGCGCCAGCGCATCGTCGCACGCCTGATCTCCCGGCATTTCCGCATGCAACCCCATTGGAAAAAACTCGCCCGCATGCAGCCCATGGTGCTGCGGCGTACAGATCCGCGCCGAAAGTGACCCCGCCACCAACCCCGCATCCGACAACGGCAGAACCCGCACCGTGACCGGCGCAGGCCAGTGGTGCGCCACCCAGTTCCCCGCCCGATGGGTGGCACACGCATCCGGCGGTGCCGAATGCAGCACATAGGCCCGCATCGCCGGATCGTGCTCAACTTTGGTCGCGGCACCTTTCAGCCACCGGTCCCACCAGCGCACGCACTCCTGCAGGAACCCGATTTGCGGCCCCGGCACTGCCGTATGGGGGTACTGGTGCACCCAAGGCCCGACAAGACCTCTGGCCCCCGGCACATTTTCCACAATTGCCGCGACCGTGTTCATGTAGTTATCGGCCCAACCGCCGACAGACAGTACCGGCACCGTAATGCGGGCGTAATCCTCGCAGATCGACCCATGCCGCCAATAGGCATCCCGCGCCTGATGCCGCGCCCATACCGGGGCGAGATGCGGCAACGCCTCCAGCCGCGCCAACCAGTCCGCCCGCCAGCCGGGGCGCAACAGCGGGTCCGCCGGGCGCGAGGAATACGACAGCATCACCGCGCCCCAGCCGAAATTCTCGCCCAGCAGGCAGCCGCCCTTGAAGTGAATGTCATCAGCGAACCGATCCGTCGTCGAACAGACCGAAATCACGGCCTTAAGCGCGGGCGGCTGTAAAAAGGCCGTCTGCAGGCAATTGAAGCCACCCCAGGATTTGCCCATCATCCCCACGGCGCCCGTACACCAGGGTTGCGCCGCCAGCCAGGCAATCACCTCGCACGCATCCGACAGTTCTGACGCGGTGTATTCATCCGCCATCAGGCCCTGGCTGTCCCCATTCCCGCGCATGTCCACCCGCACGCAGGCATAGCCATGCCCCGCCACGTAAGGATGCATCAGTTCGTCCCGTGGCAGCGTGCCGTCGCGCTTGCGATAGGGGATGTACTCCAGCACTGCAGGCACCGGATCATCCGCCGCATCATCGGGCATCCACACCCGTGCTGACAGACGACAACCGTCGGACAGGGTGATCCCCAGATCCTCGGCCTCTGTCACGCGCCGCGGGAACGCTGTTCTCACCCCCATTGCATCCAAACCTTTCATCTTTGCCTGAAGTATCCTCGCCAAAGGCATCGACATTTCCATTCCAAAAGCGTCGTTTCAGAAACAGACCACCGCATTCGACGCGGGAAAGGTCGCAGAAAACCAGACGGGGGCCCCCATGACCAAACCGAACATCCTGATTCTGATGGTCGATCAACTGACCGGCACGCTTTTTCCCGACGGCCCGGCCCCGTTCCTGCACACGCCGCATCTGCGCACGCTGGCCGCCCGGTCCACGCGCTTTACCAATGCATATACCGCCAGCCCGCTCTGCGCCCCTGCCCGCGCCGCCTTCATGTCGGGCCAGTTGCCGCAGCGCACCCGCGTCTATGACAACGCCGCCGAATTCGCCTCCGACATTCCGACCTACGCCCACCACCTGCGCCGCGCCGGATACCAGACCGCCCTGTCAGGCAAGATGCACTTTGTCGGTCCCGACCAGATGCACGGGTTCGAAGAACGCCTGACCACCGACATCTACCCTGCCGATTTTGGCTGGACCCCTGATTATCGCAAGCCGGGCGAGCGCATCGACTGGTGGTATCACAACCTGGGCTCCGTCACCGGCGCGGGGGTGGCCGAAATCACCAATCAGCTGGAATATGATGATGACGTCGCCCATCAGGCCACCCAAAAACTATTTGATCTGTCGCGCGGCATCGATCCCCGCCCCTGGTGCCTGACGGTCAGCTTTACGCACCCGCACGACCCCTTCGTCGCACGGCGCAAATACTGGGAGCTTTATGACGAAGCGCCCGAGCTGGAACCACCCGCACCCCTCGCCTATGATGCCATGGACCCCCATTCAAAACGCCTGATGGACGCCTGCGACTGGCGCAGCCTCGACGTCACGCCCGCCCATATCCGCCGCGCCCGCCAGGGCTATTTCGCCAACATCAGCTATATCGACGACAAGATTGGCGAACTGCTCGCCACGCTCAACGCCACACGGCAAGAGGCAATCATCCTTTTCGTGTCCGACCATGGCGAAATGCTTGGGCGTCGCGGCCTGTGGTTCAAGATGAACTTCTTTGAAGGTGCCTCCCGCGTTCCCCTGATGATCGCTGCCCCCGGCCTGCCTGCGGGGGCCATCACCACTCCGGTATCGACCATCGATGTGACCCCCACGCTGTGCGAACTCGCCGGCATTTCAATGGCCGAGGTGATGCCATGGACTGACGGCGAAAGCCTCGTCCCGCTCGCCACCGGCACCGCCCGCGTGACGCCCGTTGCCATGGAATACGCGGCAGAAGGCAGCATTACCCCCATGGTCGCGCTGCGGGAGGGGGATTGGAAATACATCCATTGCCCCGCAGATCCTGACCAGCTTTACAACCTGCGGACCGACC
>JAYSSN010000389.1:0-7479 GCA_043720555.1 Rhodobacterales bacterium
TTCGTGCCCAGAATGGCCACCCTTTGCCCCGCCGGAACTGCAAGTGCCGGAATGTCGAGCGTGGGCGCACCCTGCGGGTCATACCGAAAATCGAGCGCGCTGATTTCAAAGCTGCCGCTCAGCTTTGCACGCCGCAGATAAACGCGCCCCGGCGCCTCTGCCTGCCGTGCGTTGGCCACCGCATCCAAGGCGATCAGGGCCGCCTTCACGTTCGACCATCTCGCCATCGTCGCCGCCAGCTGCGCCAGCGGCCCCAGTGTGCGGCCGGTCAGAATGCCGATGGCAATGATCGTGCCCACGGTGAAGCTGCCTGCGAAGACAAGGTAGGTTCCCACTACCACCGCCATCACATACGTGATCTGCTGCACGCCCTGCGCCCAGGTCGACAGCATCGACGTCAACTCCCGCTGTTCGGACGTTTTCAGCGATGTCAGAGCCTGAAGTTCACCCCAGATCCGCTTGACCCGATCCTCACCGCGCGTCGTCGTGAGGGTTTCCTGTTCATAAATCGCCTCGTACAGCATCCGGCCCGCCCGCGTGCTGGCACCTTGGGTTGCCTGGGTCAGCGCGACAATGCGCTTCTGGAACAACAGGCCGGGCAGCACCATCAACAGCCCCCCCGCGATCAGTACCCAGACAAGATTACCGCCGATGGACGCGACAAGGGCCAGAAAGATCAGGATGAACGGCAGATCGGTCAGCGTGCCGATGGTGGAGGCCGAAAAGAATTCGCGCACCGACCCGAAATCGCGCATCGCGGCAAACAGCTGGCTTGGTTTGCGCGCCCCCGGTGCCGCCTTCATATGCAATAATCGATCCATCAGTCGCGCCTGCACCGACAGCTCGATCCGCCGCCCGCTCGCATCCATCAGGCTGGAGCGGGCCAGTTTCAGTATACCTTCCAGCACAATCGCCAGAACCGCGCCAATGGCCAGAACCCACAGCGTCGGCTCCGACTGATGCGGAATGACGCGGTCGAAAACCTGCAGCGAGAACAGGGCCACCGACACCGCCAGCAGGTTCGCCACCAGCGACCCGGCGGTCACTTCGGCGAACGCCCGGCGATGATGCGCAAATTCGCCCCAGAACCAGTGCGGAGCAACGGATGTGTCACTGTGACGGCCCTGCAAGGCATCTGCAGACAGATGTGCGTGAATGATCTGCCCTGCGTAAACCGCGCGGAACACTGTCAGCGATACTTCGCCGCGCATATCTGGGGCTGCGGGGTCATAGACTTCCACATGGGCCTCGCCCTGTGCCAGCACCAGCACGACCGCGCCGTAATTCATCGCGGCCAGGGCAGGCCAGACATCCGCCCCCGGCTGCGACACGCGTTGCAGCCGCGCAGGCAGGCCGCAGGCGCTCAACGCCGCACAAAGCGATTTCAGGCTGGGCGTCTCGTCTGCGCCCGTCTGGCCCAGGCGCTCCAGCAGATCGGCGAGTGCCAGATCAACGCCGACAAGGCCCGCAAAGACAGCCGACACCCCCGCCATATCAGTAAGCTCGGCCGAATGGCGCGGCGCTATCTGTGGTGGGGCGGTCCGCACCACGTGCGGGGCTGCCCGCGTGGCATTCATATCAAAGGCGACGACCCGGTCAGTCATAGCCGCGCCCCATCCACCAACTGCCCACGCGCCCGCGCGATCTGCAACTGGCGCAGGGCGATTTCGTATTTCAACGCTGCATGATCGCGCTCCGTCCGGGCATAGCTGTCATACTGACCGACCAGTTCCAAAAGGCTGCGCCGCCCGACCTCGTATTGCTGCGTGAACAGATCAAGGTTGACGCCCGTCTGACGCAGTACCTCGCCCCCATCGCGTTCGCGGATCTGAAGCGCGGCGATTTCGCGTTCCAGTGCGATGATATCGCGGGTGGCTGCCTCGGCTGCTTCGGCGATACGGCGGTCAGACACATCTTCGGCCGCACCCAGAGCGGCCAGATTTGCCCCCAGCCCAAGGTTCAGCAGACCGTCGGATACGACACGGACACCGCCAGCCACATCACCGTTGCCATCGACCGATGCCGTCGCGCGCGCGCCCGGCAACAGGCCCGCCCGTGCAATCTTTGCCTCGGCCACGCCACGCGCGCCCTGCCCGCGCGCCATCACGACCGACAGTGGTTCACCCGCTGCATCCGCCCCCACCGCCTGCAAGCCCGACAGACCGTCCAGCGGCCCCACAGCCATCGCATTCAGGCTGGCCAGCGCCGCCGCGACCGCCGCCTGATCGGATGCACGGGTGGATTGCATTTCAGTGAATTTCTGCCGGATGATCTGGGATTCGGACCGATCGGATAGCCCGCCGTCCACCCGCACCCGCACGATGCGGTCAAACTCGGCCAGCCGTTCCACGGCGCGGTCCGCAATGCGGCCCTGTTCGCGGGCCAGTTCCGCCTCGATGTAATGCGACAGGCCCTGATAGACCCGGTCGTTCATGTCTTGCGCCAGTGTTACCGCCGCCACTTCGACATCCGCCGCCGCAAAATCACGTTCCGCCTTGTTGCGCCCGTTGTCGAACAGGGTCTGTTCCAGCACCATCGACGCAATCACTGACCCCAGCGAGGTCAGGTTCACCGATGGTCCGATAGAGGGCAGCCAGTTTGTCGCGCGCGCTTCGGCCTTTAACCGCGCCACGCGCAATTCCGCCACCGCCGCACCCGCACTGGCGGCAATCACCGCGTCAGCGACGGTGCGGAACGGCCCATGCCCTCCGATCACGCTGGTCCGCGTGCGCAAGCCGTCGATCAGCGGCGACCGGACCGCTCCCTGCACTGCGAATGACGCAGGCCGCGGCGCATCGGCGGGGGCAAGCCCCTGCCCCAGCCCAAGCCGCCCGGCCTGCGGGCCTGCCACACAGCCCGCCAGAACCATCATCAGGACAGGCAAGGGAACCAGCTGACCCCTTGTTGTCTTGTGCTTCGGATTCACGGGCATCGGCCCCGCCTCCGGTCAGATGACCGACCGGATGTCGTCGTCCAGCAGGATCGTCGCGCCATGTGAGCCGAGCGTGTAGACGCTGTAGGCCTGTCCGTCGATGGTGACACCGGCACCGCTGTCCACAGCACCCGTCATCGTCACCGTGTCGTCGGCATCACCCCGGATTATCAACCGCTGGTCCGGTCCGGTCAGCGCGCGCAACTGCGCCTCGGTGATCGACAGCGCAGCATCGGGTGCGAAGTTCAGATCAATCGTGCTGAAGTCAAACCCGGCCAGCCCAGCGCGGTTCAGATCGATGTTCGCGGCACTGGTGTTGTCCGCGATGAACAGCGTGCTCGATTCATTGCCTGCAAGGTCTGACGTGTTCACCACCAGATAAGTGCCGTCGGGCACGCGGGTGCCGAAACTATAGCTCGTCTCATCGAACACGGGGTCCTGCGTTTCTGTAGCGCTGAGCGCGGTCGCAGCACCCGTTGCGCCGACCGTGAAGAAGGTCAGATCATCGCTGCTCGTCACCACACCTACGCCGCGCAGGCCGTTTATATCGCGCGACAGGCTTACAACGTCCGGCGCACCCGGTGCCACGGTATCAATATGCACCACATGGCTGGCCGTGTCGGTGTTGCCGGCAAGGTCGGTCGCCGTAACGGACACGGTGCTGTCATAGTCGCCGGGGCGGACTTCACTCGCGGCCCAGTTCGCGGACCAGACACCGTCTGCCCCGGCCGTTACCGTACGGGTGATGCCGTCGAAGGTCACCGCCACGCGCGCTCCGGCCTCGGCCGTGCCGGTCAGGACAATGCCATTCGCGGCCTCTTTCCCGGACTCGATGTTGTCGCCCCCGAACTGCTGCGCGCTGATGGTCACATCGGTTGCGGTGTCGACCATGATCGACCGCGTCGCCGTCGCCGTGTTGCCGTAGGCGTCGCGCGCCGTCACGGTCGCGGTCGTTGCCGATGGCAGCATGCTGCCTGGGATACCGCTGGCGGGGAACGTCACCGTCCATGCCCCGTTCGCTGCCACGCTCGCAGGCAGGGTCGAGCCGTTCCATGCCACACTCACCGCTGCACCCGGCTGTGCGGTGCCGGTCAGCACCACGCCGTCGCTGCGTTCGGCTGCGTTGACGGTATTGTCGGTTTCGACCGGGGTTGGCGCAAAGGCGACTGATGTTGCTGTGTCCACCCGCATTGTATGCGTCGCATTGCGCACATTGCCCGCCGCGTCGGTGGACGTTGCACTGATCGTCGCAGTGTATTCGCCCGGTGTCAGCGTGCCTGCGGCCCAGTTCAGACGCCATGTGCCATCCGCTGCCACAGTGACAGAGCGGGTCGTGTTTTGAAGGGTAATTGTTATGCTCGCATCCGCTGTGCCCGTGCCGGTGATGGCAAAGCCCGCCTGCGCCTCGGCCCCGTTCACCGTGTTGTCCGCCGTGACGGCATTGAACCCGATGACATTCGGTACGGTGTCGATGACGACGGCCTCATTCACAACCGTGACGTTGCCATGAATATCCGTGGACCGGATCACGGCGGGCACGGTGTATTCACCGCCCGGCAGTTCGGTCTGGGTGAATGTCAGCGCCCAGGTGCCGTTGGCGGCCACGGTGGTCGTGCGGGTTGCGCCACTGATGGTAATGCTCAGCGATGCGCCCGCCTCGCCCATGCCGGTCAGCGTCACGCCACTGGCATGCTCGGCCAGGTTTTCGACATCGCCATTGCTCTGAAACCCCTGCGTGACCGTCACGACGGGGGGTGTCATGTCGATGATGTAATTCGGGCCATCCAGTGCGATCGGCGCACCACCCGGCGGGGTCACCACAACGTCGGAATCGTAGTTACCGTCAGCGGGCAGGTTGCTGCCCGAGAAGATCACACCCCATGTGCCGCCTTCGGTGATCGTCGTGGTCTGCGTCTGCGTGCCGATGGTCACAACCACCGTGTCGCCCGCAACGCCGGTACCGGTGATCGTGAGGTCGGGATTGATCGTGTTCGTCGTGACGGTTTCGGTCCGGCCGGGGTTGTCCACCGTGGGCGGCACGCGGCCACCGCCGCCGCCTCCGCCGCCGCCAACTCCACCCAGCAGCAGCCCACCGCCGAGAAGCCCCGCGCCAAGACCCCCTGCACCAAGACCCCCGCCCAGCAGCGCCGGGGCAAACAGGGCCTGACCGGCCGGCTCGTCACTGACCGCTACGGCCTGCGCATAGTTGTCGCCATCGACAAAGCGCAGATCATCCAGCACGCTGTATTTGTCCCAGCCTTCTGTTGCGCCATAGGTGGCGTACTGCGGGCCTTCATTGCCGCTCATCTCGACCAGGGTAATGTCACCATTGCTGGACAGAAAAAGCTGGCTCGCCTCGTCCCCCGTGAAAAACCCGGCCAGCTTGATCTTGCTCCCGTCTGTCAGGGTAACCAGAAGGTCGCCCCCGACCCGTTCATAGGCAACGACGCTGCCCTGTGCGAGGTTCAGCGAGATTTCGTCGCCAGGCACCATCTGTATGAAATTACTGCCGGTATCGCCGCCAACCGCGCCACGTACCAAACCGCCCGCAGAATCGCGAACGGCGAAATCAATCGCCTGCACCATGATCTACTCCGCCTCAAACACCGGATTTTGTTACCCGGCTGATTTTTCGGCCCTGATTTGGGCCATTGACGTAAGCGGTATGAGATTTCCCGCCCAAATTCTAGAGGGTCATGCGACACGCGACGCAAATATGTCGCACTTTCCACGGTAATGCGGCCGCATCGCTGGTTTTGTTGTGAAATACGTCACACTTCCAGCGGTGCATTTCTACCAAAGGTTGTGTATGGCGGGCGCGACGCCACCTGATCGACGATCTGCCTGCGAAAACACCGCCAAATTACCCGGCTTGGCCCCGCTTATGGGGCAGTCGGTCATGAACCGGCGATTGCGCGGCATCACGAATTTTTACAACCTCGTAGGGTGTTGATAATAATGTATAAATACCGACATATTTAGTCGACAGTTTTCCGCAGGCGCGCTATGGCGCTGCGGCCAGCCCATCATACCAATCCAGCATCATATCCGCCCATCCGGGCGGAACCTTGTGGCCGCCCGGATGCAGCGCAAAGGTCAGGTTGCTGCCGGGGGCGCAGGATGTGTCCCAACGGCGGATCTGGTTTTCGCCGGTCACATCGAAACCATCAGGGTTGGTCCTGGTGCAGCCATTGGCCGAGCGCAAAATCTCCATCGACTGAAAGACATCGCCTTGCTGGATGCCTGCTCCGCCGATGCGGCGACCTTCCAGCGGCACGGTGCCGTCGGTCCAGCCGTGGCTGTGGAACAGCCGCACCGGGCCGGCGCAGTTTGCCGGATGCGGTCGCCAGAAACTGCCCGAGATCGGGGCATAGGCGCTGAACCCGCCGGGATCGGCGCATGCGGCATAGGTCACCATCGACCCGCCCACGGAAAACCCCGCCAGGACCATCCGGTCACGGTCCAGCCCAAAGCGGGTGGCCGCATCGTCGGCCACGGCGGTCAGAAACGCCACATCATCGCGGGGCGCGTCCGCATCAGCGCGGAAGGCCCAGCCACGGCCATTGCCGCTGTCACGCAGGGTGCCATCGGGCGCAATCACGGCATAGCCGCGTGCAAGAACCGCGTCCACCATGCCCCGGTTGCGCAATGTGCCTGTACCATCACCGCCCCAGCCATGCAGAAACAGGATCGCGGGGATTGCCGGCGCTGCCGTATCTGGCAGCATGATCTGATAGGTGCCGGTCGAAATCTCGCATGGACCGGGCGCCGGGCCGCATCGCGCCGCAGCCGCACTTGTCGTGGCCAGCAACGCCATCAGTGCCAAAGCAAAGTGGTTCATCACATCGCCTTTTGTGTGCGGGGCGCGGGCGGGCGCAGCTTTGACAAACCGCCTGCGCGTTTCTGGTCGAACCGGAACAACGGCCAGCGCCGCGTGTCTGCGGCCAGGATGCCCGAAATCGGGGCGGCAAGCGCAAGGCACAGCGCGATCGGCACCAGCCAAAGACTGACGAGGCCGGCGAAAGCAAGCGCCAGCAGCGCCATTCCTGTCACCGTTTCCGCTGCATGAAACCGCAGCAGATCGGCAAGGCGCGGCCGGCCCGATACATGGGGCACCCAGCCGGTATCAAACCCGGCAAAGGTGCGGCTGACCGCACGGACGTGCTGCACCATCATCATGGGCGCACAGATAACCGAAACCGCCACTTCCGCCAGCATGCTGACGATAAAGGGCAGGATCTGCCTGCGGCCAAGGCCACCACGTCGGATGAAATCAATCGCGCCGATCAGCTTTGGCAACATCAGGGTCAGCACGATGGCCCCGGCCAGCATGGCGTGTGACACCCACGGCAATTGCGGCCAACTGGGCAACTGCGGATTGTCGCCCGCAAAATAAAGCAGGGCCGACGGCATGGTGTCGTCGCCCACAACGATCCACAGCATCAGCAGCACGAACCACGTCACCGATGACAGATAGGACATGGCCCCCTGCATCAGATGGAAGCGTGACATCGGGTTCAGCCCGGCCGCCCCGATGATGCGCAGAT
>JAYSSN010000390.1:0-2916 GCA_043720555.1 Rhodobacterales bacterium
ACACCTTCGGCCCGCACCTGTGCTGCGTTCGCGCCGTACCGGTCGATCAGTACACGGCGCACCGATTCGGCCCGCCTGCGCGACAAGCTGATATTGGCGTCCAGGCTGCCCGACGCATCGGTATGCCCGACAATGGCAATGCCGTGGCCTGGCTTTGCCGCGAGATAGTCCGCCAGCGCGGCAAGTGAGGCATATTCGCCTGTCGTCAGCGTCGCGGCCCCGGACGCGAAGTTCAGATCATCCAGCGCCAGTGCCCCACCACTTTCCAGCCGCCCACCCAGATTATCCGGTGCAACCGTGGGTGCTGCAATCGGTGCAGCGAGGGGTGCTGACGCGACGGGCGGAGCGATCCGCACCGGCGCCATGGTCGATACCGACAACTGCGCCGGGGGCAGGGCGCCGCCCACCCGTGTCACCTGCACGAAACCCGCGTTGCTGGACCGCGAGGCGATCAGGCTGACGACCTCCGGCCCCGCAGGCCCGCTGCGTTCCGCCGCCAGATAGCGATAGTCGCCCATGTCCACATGCATGTCGGGTTCCGGCAGGATTGCCAGCCCATAGCGAAAATCGAACCCGCCGCAGCCCGCTGCATCGCATTCATAGATCAGGGAAAAGCCGTCTGCCTGCAACTGGTCGCGGATCGGGGCGACGATCTGCAATGTGGAAAGGTCGGGGGCATCGATGCGATACGCGGTCTGGTCAAACGCGCCTTCGACCGTGCGGGTCTGCATGCCGGACGCCCGCCACGGCCCGGTGGCCACCGCGTAGCTGCCCGCCGGGTTTTGCACCTGCGCGGTCGGCCTGGCTGTTGCAGGGAAATCCAGTGTCAGAGCGCGCGCTGGCGATGCCCATGCCGATGCCAGCACGCTGGCGTGGACAAAGACGGCGCAGGCTGCACCAAGGGTCTTGGGTCGTACGTTCAACTGCTCTGGCCTCTGGCGGGCTTAATTCTGTCGATAATGATAGTGTCCCACAACTTTCATCCCGCGTGAAGCATAGAGCTGCCGTGCCCCGGCATTCGCCTCGGTCACCACAAGTGCCAGCGTGTCGCCCCCCTGCGCTCGTGTCCAATCGGCCGCCGCGCGCAGGATATTGTGCGCGGAACCTTGCCTGCGATGCCGGTGCGATACCTCCAGCGCGTGCAGCATGGCGGTGGTGCCGTGCATTGCCACAAACGCCACGCCCGATGGCCGGTCACCCGCGCGGCCCAGGATGGCGGTTTTCACCCCCGCGACCCTGTGCATCACGGCCAGACGGGCGGGGCCGATGCCCCCTTCGGCCCATAGCGTTTCGGCGATGGTCAGGGGTGGCCAATGCGGAAAGGTGGTCATCGGGTCCGGCGGCGGCAGGGCATCCGCTGGCATGGCATAGGCCACCACCGGGTCAACCAGGCGGTAGCCACGCGCGGCCAGTGCGCCATCCAGCACATCCTCGCCATCGCGGATCAGGAACAGCGCATCCTGCGCCAGCCCGCGCATCGCATCTTCGGCCTGTGCAATGTCGCCCGGCCCCCACGCCGCTTCTGCGGTCGCAGCCGATACCCGTTTGCCGCCGCCCGCGCCGTCGCGGATCGTCCATGGGCCGGTGCGATATGCCCGCGCGCAGGGCCACGTCGCCTCCATCACCGCGGCCAATACCTCTGGCGTCATCCGAACAGCGCCTCAAGCCGCGCCATGGCGGCGTTCAGACGCGCGGCATCCGTGCCCCGGATCACAAGGTTCGTGCCATGCGCGCCGTTCAGGTTGAACGGATATGACCCCAACGACAAGTCGGGGTATTCCGCAGCCAGTGCGCCGAACGGGCCCGCAATCTCGCCCTCGCCCCGGTTCACGCGCAGCGACTGTGACAGAAGGGGATCGCCCCCTGTCAGTGTCGGCAACACGCCCGCGACCATCGCCTGAAAGATGTTCGGCACCCCCGCCATCACATGCACATTGCCCAACGTGAACCCCGGTGCCGTGCTGAGCGGGTTGTCGATCAGGATCGCGCCGTCCGGAATGCGCGCCATGCGCTGGCGTGCGGCGTTGAAGGGCAGGCCCGCGCGGTCGTAATGCGCGGTCAGCAGCGCCATCGCGTCGGCGCGGTGAGTGATCGCCACCCCGAACGCCGCAGCAATCGCATCGGCGGTGATGTCATCGTGGGTGGGGCCGATGCCGCCGGAAGTGAACACATGGTCCCACCGGCCGCGCAGCGCATTCACCGCCGCGATGATGTCAGGCTGATCGTCCGCCACCACCCGCGCTTCCATCAGCCGGATGCCCCGCGCCGTCAGCTCACCCGCCAAATAATGGGTGTTGGTATCGCGCGTGCGCCCCGACAGAATTTCATCGCCGATCACCAGCATGGCGGCTGTGGGGTTGGTCATGGGGCTCTCCTGCGCTGTTCATCCCGGTATAGGGTGCGAAAAGGGGCTTTCAAAGCCCTCGCACCCGGCTCTGGCCAATCCGCGCCGCAGCGATTATTTATATGCGCAGCAACGGGAGCCTGCCTTGGAAGAAACACGTGGTCGCATCACCCGCGAAGGTATCCGCATCTATGAGGACGCGGATTTCGCGGGCATGCGCGTGGCGGGGCGCGTGGCGGCGGAAATCCTCGATCTGGTGGCACCCCTGGTCAGGCCGGGGGTGACCACCGCGGCGCTTGACGCCTTTATCACCGAAGAGATCACCCGGCGCGGCGTGGTGTCGGCGACTATCGGTTACAAAGGCTACAAGCACGCGTCGTGCATTTCGGTGAACCACGTGGTGTGCCATGGCATTCCGGGGCCGAAAGTGTTGACGGATGGTGACATCCTGAACATCGATGTGACCGTGATTGTCGATGGCTGGTTCGGCGATACCAGCCGGATGTATGTGGCGGGCAATCTGCCGCGCAAATCCGAGCGGCTGATCGCGGTCACGCATGAGGGCCTGATGC
>JAYSSN010000391.1:0-2913 GCA_043720555.1 Rhodobacterales bacterium
TTCGGTTTCGGCAATATCGAGCTCCTTGCGGCCGAACGCGGCAAGGGCGATGTCTTTGACGATATAGTCTTTGGCCATTTGGCGGGTGCTCCATGATCCCGAATTATGGGGGCAGATAGCACCCAAAGCACAGGTGGACAAGGAAGCGGTCAGTCGGTGAACAGTTTGATGTAGGGGTCGTAGCGGAACACGCGGTTGCGCTTGTTCCCGGTGGTTTCCAACAACAGCCCCAACCGCACAAATCGTTCGGTCAGGATGTTTGCAGCTTGCGGCGACATGTCCAGCAATTCGGCGATGGCATTCACCGTCATGATCGGACGTCGATACAGGGTTTCAAGCAGGCGCAAGCCACTGGCCGTGCCCTTGCCCAGTTCTGCAACCAACTTGCCGCGATGATCCTCGCGCATTTGGATGATGTATTTGGCGGTATCCGAGGCTTCTTTTGCCACCTCGGCCACGCCCGTCAGGAAAAACTTGAGCCAAGCCTCCCAGCCGCCGTCAGTCCGCGTCGCTTGCAACAGATCGTAGTATCTGGCGCGGTGTTGCTTGAGGTAATGTGACAAGTAGAGGACAGGCTTTGCCAACTCGCTTTGCTGGCACAAGCAGAAGGTGATTAGCAAACGACCAACGCGACCGTTCCCATCCAGGAATGGGTGAAGTGTTTCAAAATGGGCATGGATCAGGCCCAACCGGATCAACAACGGTAACTGATCGGTTTCGCGGAGGAAGGTTTCAAAAGCGCCAAGAAGGCGCGGCAATTCATGTGGCGGCGGTGGGATGAAACTTGCCGTGCGCAGCGTCGCCCCCTGCGGACCGATCCAGTTCTGGGTGCGCCTGAACTCTCCGGGTGTCGCATGTCGGCCACGCACCCCTTGCATCAGTCGTTCATGGATTTCCCGGATCAGTCGCAAGGAAAGAGGCAAGGATTCCAGCCGTTTCAGTCCATAATTTAGGGCATTAACATAGTTCAGAATCTCTTCGGTATCGTCCGGGCGCAACGGATCAAACAGCTTGGCCTCAACCTCCAGCACGTCGCCAAGCGAGGCCTGTGTGCCTTCGATCTGCGACGACAGGACGGCCTCTTTTCGGACATACATGAAGACGAACAGTTCAGCATTGGGAAGCGCTTCGATAGATCCATCCAGCCGCGCAACTGCGCGATCTGCGGCCGAGAGTAGAGTGCGTAACTCATCATCGAAGTCGATTGGTGGTGTGGGGGGAAGGTCATTTGGAATAAATGCGGTGTAACCTTCAAGCTGCCGTATGTTCTTGCCGCTTTCCCGCTGCATCCTGATGCCCTTACCCGCACAACTGTGTCCTTGACCAAGCATACGGAATGATGGACGCTCGTTCCACCCCATATTCAACCACCACTTGAGTATGGCTCCGAACCATACCTCTTACGCAACTTTGATTGACCAAGGCCCCCACCCCGATGAAACAACCCCGCGCCTGGCAGAGGATGCTCTCGGGTCGTATCCTCGACCTGCTCGACCCCACGCCAATGGATATCGAGATCGAGGATATCGCCCATGGGCTGGCCTTTGTCGCCCGCTGGAACGGGCAGACCCGCGGCGATTATGCCTATTCGGTGGCCGAACATTCGCTGCTGGTCGAGGAGATTTTCGCACGCCTGAACCCCGACGCGCCGGCGAAATGGCGGCTGGCGGCGCTGTTGCATGACGCGCCGGAGTATGTGATCGGCGACATGATTTCGCCGGTGAAAGCGGCGGTCGGGCCGGGGTATGGGCTGCTGGACGAGCGGTTGACTGCGGCGGTGCATCTGCGATTTGGCCTGCCGTCGGTGATCCCGGCCCCGGTCAAGAAGCGGATCAAGCAGGCCGACAAGATCTCTGCCTGGCTTGAGGCGACGCAGATTGCCGGGTTCACCCGCGCCGAGGCTGACAAGTACTTTGGCACCCCGGACGAGGGCCTTGCCCGCAGCCTCACCATCAGATTACGTCCGCCCCTGACGGTCCGCGCCGAATACACGGCCCGGCATCAAGCCTTGCTCAAGGACGTCTGAATGCCCGTTACCACCCGCCCCGCCAAACCCGACGACGCCAGGCAGATGACCGAACTGCTGAACGAAATCATCGCGATCGGCGGCACGACGGCGCATGAGGTTCCACTGAACGACACCGAAATGCTGCACCATTACATCCGGCCAGACCACCACATCAGCACCACGGTGGCCGAACTGGATGGGGCGGTGGTCGGGTTTCAGATGCTGGTCTGGCCCGGCCCCGACGAAGGGCCGATGCCGGACGGCTGGGCATTCATCGGCAGTTTCGTCAAGGTCGGGATCACCGGTCAAGGGATCGGGCGGGCCATGTTCACCGCCACCTGTGCTACGGCCCGCGCCGCCGGGTGCAGGCATATCGACGCGACGATCCGCGCCGACAATGCCAGCGGACTGCAGTTTTACAGTGCCATGGGCTTTGTCGATTACGACGTCTTTCGCGCCCGGCCCCTGCGCGACGGACGGCCGGTGGACCGGATCAGAAAGCGATTCGACCTGAATTAGACACTAAGCGTGGCCTGCACGGCCCGCTTCCAGCCGGCATATTTTTCATCCCGCACCCCTGCTGCCATGCCGGGCGCAAAGGTACGCTCCAGCCTCCAGTTGGCGGCAAATTCGGCCTGCCCGGGATACAGCCCCGCCTGCATCCCCGCCAACCAGGCCGCGCCCAGCGCCGTGGTCTCGCGCACCACGGGCCGGTCCACCGGTGCGCCGATGATGTCGGACAAGAACTGCATCGCCCAGTCGCTCGCACTCATCCCGCCGTCGACGCGCAAGGTGGCTTGCGTGCCCGCCCCGCGCCAGTCCGCCGTCATCGCCTCGAGCAGATCGCGGGTCTGGTAACCGACGCTTTCCAGCGCCGCCTTTGCCAGTTCGGCAGGGCCGGAATT
>JAYSSN010000392.1:0-7415 GCA_043720555.1 Rhodobacterales bacterium
GCGATCATTGCCAGCCATATCCGCATTCCGGATGGTGGCCCAGTGCCCGACATGGTGCATTTCCACAAGGTGGGCTTTCAGTTGATTTTCTGCATCAAGGGCTGGGTTGATGTGGTGTACGAAGATCAGGGCCCGGCCATTCGTCTGACGGCGGGCGATTGTTTCATTCAGCCCCCCGAAATCCGCCACCGCGTGCTGCATGCCTCCGATGGGATCGAAGTGATCGAGATTGGCGTGCCTGCCGATCATGTCACCGAGATCGACCATGAGATGCTGCTGCCCACACCGCATCTGCGCGCGGACCGCGCGTGGCAGGGGCAGCGGTTTGTCCATAACCAGGGCGCGACATCGCTTTGGGGGCCATCCCGCATCCCCGGATTTGTGGCGCGCGACACCACCATCAACACCAATACCAACGGTGTGGCGTCCGTGCTGGTGATGCGCCCCGATGGGGTGGCCCCCTGGACGGCGCATCAGGGCGATATTCTGTTCACCTTCGTGATGGCGGGTGCGATGACGCTGGAGGGCGAGGGGAAAGATCCCTTCCGCCTGACCACTGGCGATGCTTTCGTGATCCCGCCAGGGATGGCCACGCGCTATGCACATTGCACGACGGATCTGGCGTTGCTGGAGGTCACGCTGCCGGGGAACCCCGGAACACGCGTTCTCTGACGTCCTGTGTTCATGACTGACCCGCGCGGGTCCGGGAGTGTAAAACGCCCGGTGCTTGCAAAGGTGCGATCCCATCCCCACACTCGCGCAAATCCAAGGAGTGCCCAATGTCGCTACTGAATGCCGCCACCGATGTACGCCACAACGCCTATGCCCCCTACAGCCGCTTCAAGGTCGGGGCCGCAATCCGGGCTGCGTCAGGGGCGATCTACACCGGCGTGAATGTCGAAAACGTGGCCTACCCCGAAGGCACCTGTGCCGAGGCGGGTGCAATTGCGGCCATGGTTGCGGCGGGCGAGACGGTGATCACCGAGGTTTGCGTGATCGCAGACAGCCCTGCTCCGGTGCCTCCCTGCGGCGGGTGCCGGCAGAAGATTGCGGAATTTTCCGCCTCTGACGTGTCGGTGACGCTGTGGACGACTGATGGAAAATCCCGCGTGACGACCGTGGCCGACCTTTTGCCGGGGCTGTTCACGGCGGCGCATCTGGCGCGCACCTGATGGACGCCCGCGCGATCCTTGAATCCTACCGCATGGGCCGCCTCCCCACGCCAGAGGCGCTGTCGTGGTTTGCCAAGGGCCTTGCCACCGGCGAAGTGACGGATGCCCAGGCCGCAGCATTCGCCATGGCCGTCTGCTGGCGCGGCACGGGCGAGACTGGACGCATCGCGCTGACCCGCGCGATGCGCGACAGCGGCAAGGTGCTGGAATGGGATTTGCCGGGGCCGGTGATCGACAAACACTCCACAGGGGGCGTCGGCGATTGCATATCCCTGCTGCTGGCGCCCGCGCTGGCCGCCTGCGGGGCTTATGTGCCGATGATCTCAGGACGGGGTCTTGGGCATACCGGGGGAACGCTGGACAAGCTTGAATCCATCCCCGGTTTTCGCACGGCGCTGACGGAAGATCAGTTGCGGGTACAACTGGGGGGCTGCCGTTGCGCCATCGTGTCGGCGAGCGCGGAAATCGCCCCCGCAGACCGCCGTCTGTATGCGATCCGCGACATGACCGGGACGGTCGCGTCGATTGATCTCATTACCGCGTCGGTTCTGTCGAAAAAGCTGGCGGCGGGGTTGGAAGCGCTTGTTCTGGATGTGAAATGCGGATCTGGCGCGTTCATGAAAACGCCCGCCGAGGCCGAGGCTCTGGCGCGTGCGTTGGTGACAACCGCGCAAGCGTCGGGGTGCATGACATCGGCGCTGATCACCGACATGAGCCAGCCCTTGGCCACCGCGGCCGGCAATGCGCTGGAGGTGATCGAGGTGATGGAGACGTTGACCGGCACATCGATCAACGTGGCGCTGTGGGATCTGACGGCAGCGCTGGGGGGCGAGGCACTGGCGCTGGGTGGCATCGCGGCGGATGTCGAGGACGGCGAGGGGCGGATCATTCAGGCGCTGGAATCGGGGGCGGCGGCCGAATGGTTCGGGCGGATGGTCGCCGCACAGGGGGGGCCGGCGGATTTCGTGGATCGCTGGCCCGACCGGTTGCCCAGTGCCCCGGTGATGCGGGAAATCCCGTCGTTGCAGAACGGGTTCATCACGGCGATTGATGGGCAGGCGTTGGGTCATGCGGTGGTGCATCTGGGCGGGGGGCGCCTGCGTGCAGGTGATCGGGTGAACCCGTCGGTCGGACTGTCCGACCTTGCCGGTCTGGGCGAAGAAATCGGTGCGGGGGTGCCGCTGGCGATGGTCCATGCCGCCACCGAAGAACAGGCAGAGGCCGCCATTCGTGCGGTGCAGGCGGCCTACGTGATCGGGGATGCCGCCACGGCCGAGCCGCCGCTTGTGATGAAGAGGATCGCATGACCAGTCGCCGCGTCTTTCTGATCGTGATGGATTCGGTGGGCTGCGGCGGTGCGCCCGATGCCGCCGATTTTGGCGATGCCGGGGCCAATACCTTGGGCCACATCGCGCAGGCCTGTGCGGCGGGGCGGGCGGATGTGGGCCGCGCGGGGCCGTTGGCCATGCCCAACCTCGTGGGGCTGGGGCTGGGGGCGGCGGTCAGGCTGGCGTCAGGGCTGGATGTGTTGCCGGGGCCGGTGACGGGGCGCTGGGGGGCTGCCACCGAGGTGTCGCGCGGCAAGGACACGCCGTCGGGGCATTGGGAACTGGCGGGCGTGCCGGTGCCGTGGGAATGGACCTACTTTCCCGACACCATCCCTGCGTTTCCGCCCGATCTGGTGGCCCAGGTCTGCGCGCTGGCCGGAACTGAAGGGATTCTGGGCAATTGCCATGCCTCGGGCGTGCCGATCATCGAGGAACATTGCGCCGAACACATGCGGACGGGATGGCCGATCTGTTACACCTCGGCGGACTCGGTGTTTCAGATTGCGGCGCATGAGGAAAGTTTCGGGCTGGAACGGTTGCTGAAACTGTGCGCCGATCTGGCGCCCGACTTGCACGCGATGAAAGTGGGGCGCGTGATCGCGCGGCCATTTACGGGCGGGCCGGGGAATTTCACCCGCACCGGCAACCGGCGTGATTACGCGATGGCGACACCTGCGCCGACGCTGCTGGATTGGGTGGCGGATGCAGGGCGCAGCACTCATGCCGTGGGCAAGATCGGTGACATCTTTTCGATGAAAGGCATCGGCAAGCTGCATAAGGGAAAAAGTGATGTTGCACTTATCGAATGTCTTTTGGCGCTTCAGGACGATGCAGAACCCGGTTCCTTGACCTTTGCGAATTTTGTGGAATTCGACAGCCACTATGGCCACCGGCGCGATGTGGCGGGGTATGCCCGTGCGCTGGAATGGTTTGACACGCAGACGGGGCTGTTTCTTGCCCGCATGCGCCCCGGTGATCTGGCGATCTTTACTGCCGACCATGGCAATGATCCGACCTGGCGGGGCACCGATCACACGCGCGAAAGGGTGCCTGTGATCGGTGCGGGCACGGGTGCGGGCCAGATCGGCCTTTGCGCTTTTGTCGATGTGGCGGTATCGGTTGCGGCGTATCTTGGTGTGCCGTCCCATGGCACTGGGCGGAGCTTTCTGTGAAAAACCTGGCCAAAGTCGAGTTGCACCTGCATCTGGAAGGGGCGGCACCGCCCGCGTTCATCCGCGACCTCGCCAAGCGTAAACACATGGATATCAGCGGCATTTTCAATGCCGATGGCAGTTACCGGTTCTCTGATTTCTGGGAATTCCTGAAGGTTTACGAGGCGGCGACGGCCACGCTGCAAACGCCCGAAGACTACCATCGCCTGACGCTCGCAGTGCTGGAGGAATCGGCCGCCAATGGCGTCGTTTATTCCGAAACCTTCCTCAGCCCCGATTTCTGCGGTGGGCGCGACGTGGGTGCGTGGCGGGAATATCTGGCGGCAATCCGCGAGGCGGCAGATCAGGCCGAAACGCAGATGGGGATCACCCTGCGCGGCATCATCACCTGCATCCGGCATTTCGGCCCCGACAAGGCGCGCCAAACCGCGCGATGTGCGGCAGAAACGGCGGGGGACTGGATCGTCGGGTTCGGGATCGCCGGGGATGAAAAAGTGGCGCAACCCAAGGACTTCGTGTGGTCCTTTGATGCGGCACGCGAGGCGGGGTTGCGCATCACCGCACATGCGGGGGAATGGGGTGGGCCTGAGTCGGTACGGGCGGCGCTGACGGAGCTGAACCCCGAACGCATCGGACACGGCGTGCGTGCGATCGAGGATCTGGCTTTGGTGGATGAACTGGCGGAAAAGGGCATCGTGCTGGAGGTCTGTCCGGGGTCGAATATCGCGCTGGGGATTTACCGCGACTGGCGCGCGCATCCGATTGCGGAACTGGACCGGCGCGGCGTGAAAGTGACCGTCAGCACCGATGATCCGCCGTTCTTTCACACTACCATGGCGCGGGAATATGACCGGCTGTCGGATGCGCTGGAGTGGGATACGGAGCAGTTCATGCGGATCGCACGCACCTCGCTTGACGCGGCCTTCTGTGACGGGGATACCAAGACCCGGATTGCGAAATTGCTGGAGGCTGGCGATGCTTGAACACCTGACCGTCGTGAGCCACCCTCTGGTGCAGCACAAGCTGACGCTGATGCGGGAAAAAGACACCTCGACCGCGAGCTTTCGCAAATTGCTGCGCGAGATCAGCCTGCTGCTGGCCTATGAGGTGACGCGCGAACTGCCGATGACCACCAAGCGTATCGAAACCCCGCTGGAGCCGATGGACGCCCCGATGATCGAGGGTAAAAAGCTGGCACTGGTGTCGATTCTGCGTGCCGGGAACGGGCTGCTGGATGGAATACTGGAGCTGATCCCGGCGGCGCGGGTCGGGTTTGTGGGCCTGTACCGCGACCCCGAAACGCTGCAACCCGTGCAGTATTATTGCAAGCTGCCCGACCATCTGGAGGACCGGCTGTCCATCGTGGTGGACCCGATGCTGGCCACGGGGAATTCATCCGTCGCGGCGGTTTCGCTGCTGAAGCAATCGGGTGCGCGGAATATCCGCTTTCTGTGCCTGCTGGCCGCCCCCGAAGGCATCGCCCGCATGCAAGAGGCACACCCCGACGTGCCGATTGTCACGGCCGCCGTCGACAGCCACCTGAACGATCATGGTTATATCGTGCCCGGGCTAGGGGATGCGGGTGATCGCATGTTTGGCACAAAATAAGGGGTGAGCAGCCTTTACTCGGACCGATTCCTGCTGCACTATTCCAGCGCGCCACATGGGGATCGTTATGTTGTCGAGGTTCGTACTGGCTGCCTTCTTGACGCTGTCGGCAAGTGTTTTCATGGCACAGGCCCAATCGATCGCCGATATCGGCGGACCGGCTGAATTGCCGCCTGCAAGCTTTGCGGGCAATCAGTACGTTGACAGTCGCGGTTGTATCTTCATGCGGGCAGGTGTTGGCGGGCGTGTGGTGTGGGCCCCGCGGCTGAACAGCCAGCGCGAGGTGTTGTGCGGCTATCCCCCGACATTTGGTGCACCCGCCGCCCCGGTGGCCGTGGCTGAAGCGCCGCCCGCACCCGCAGATGTGGTGACGCCGGCACCCGTGGATGTGCGCCCGGCGGCCGTCGCGTCTGTCGTTGCGCCGCCGTCTGCGCCGCGCGTGCCGCGTGCTGTCCGGCCGGGCCAGGGATATACGCCGGTGGCACCGGCGGCGACCGCGCGGCGCATCGGCTGTTTCACCAACACGCCGGTTCCCATGCGGGTGCGTCTGACCAACGGGGGCACGGCTGTGCTGTGCACACGCGGCGACGGCACACTGGAGGGCGCGCGCGCACCAATTTATCCACCGGGATCGGGGGTTGGCGCCTCGTTGAGCGGACCGGAATTTGCAGCCCGTCCGCCAGCCGCTGCGCACGCACGCGTCACTGCGCCACCCATGGCCACGGCGCGCGTGACCCAGGAACCGGCGACGATCCGGCAGCCGGCGACAGCGGCCCGGCTTTATGTTCAGGTCGGTGCGTTTGCGGTGCCCAGCAATGCGACGGGTGCACGCGAAAGACTGAAAGCACTGGGATTGTCTACGGCGCGGGCGAATGCCCAGCAGGGCGGACGCGCATTGACAATCGTGTTTGCAGGCCCCTTCACCAGCAGCGGTGCGGCACATGCCGCACTCAACGCCGCCCGCAGTGCCGGCTTTGACGACGCTTTCATCAGATAAAACCAAGAAACAGGCAAGCAACCTTTGTGCCCCCTTCGTCACAGACGGAGGGGGCATTCTTATGGCGGGTTCACAGGTTGCAGATGCCTTGCAGTGCGATCCATTCGGCGTCGGACATCAGCGGGTTCGGCAGCGCCGTGCCGCGGAGGACGACGGTGGGCGTGGTCCGCAGGAACGCCTCGCCATAGCCCGACAGCGTGCCGTCGGGCAGGGCACCGGTTGTCAGCAGGGCAAGGGTCGCGCGAAAGCCGGAATGGGCCAGGATCGGCAGCAACGGGTCCGTGGCTATTGCACGCGTGGCCTCGTCCATCACGGCGCTGGCGATGGCCTGGGGGCCATCCTGATCGTCGATCATCGCGCGCGGGATCAGGATGATATCCCCCGGCAGATGCGCCGCCTGCGACAGCCCGTCGCGTAACACCAGCAGGATCGGCGGGTTCGCATTGCCAAAAAGCCGCGTCGACAGCCCGGCGAGCACGGCCTGCGCCTGAGGTTCGGTGCAGGGGGCGCCGGTCAGGCGCGTGATGTCGTCAAAAGCAATCTGGCCGATTTCCGCGCGCACCGATGGTGGCACCACCGAAACCGTGTGGGCGCGCAGGGCATCGGGCAACCAGCCCAGCAATCCCGCGCCAATGATCAGGCCAAAGCCAAGGAAGATCCCGCCCCGCAGCCGACCAGGCCGGGGTCGCGCGGCCTCCACGGCCCTGTGAACGGTTTCAAGGGCGGCGATCATGTCGCTGTCCGACAGTTCCAGCCATTCGGTTGCATCGCTGCCGGGGCGATAAAGTGCCGGCAACTGGCCCGGGTTGTCGCGGATGATCGCGGGCAATGACCAATGCGACAGCGCATCTTCGCTGCGCGGATCACGCAAGGTCAGCGATGCTTCGCCCAGGCTGACGACGACGTCGCGGCGCTGCGCGTCGGGAAGGTCCTGCCAAAGCCCGGCACATTCCAGCCGCTGGTACTGCTTCAGCGCGGTCAGGGACATTGGCACGGACACATGTTCGACATGGGTAAACGCTATCCCACGGCGGCTGCGCCATCAATTCCCATTCGGTGCTGCGATATGTCGTTTCCGGGCGCGCAAATCCGGGCGTGCCGGGGATTGACTGCACAAGCAGGAGTATCGCCATGATCG
>JAYSSN010000393.1:0-7405 GCA_043720555.1 Rhodobacterales bacterium
GCGATGATGCCGCTGTCCAGAAGAACGGTGGCCACACAGATGGAATTTGAGCCCGACATCGGCGGCGTATCTTCCGGCTCCATGATGATGAAGGCTGCATCCGCATCAGGGTGCTTTGGTGGCACCAGCAGGTTGACGTGGCGAAACACGCCGCCGCGCGGTTCGTTCAGCACGAAATTGCGCAGGGTCTGGTCCTGCGCGATCCAGCGGCTTTGCTCCCAGATGGTGTCACCGGGCGGCGGGCTGACGCCGCCCACGATCACGTCCCCGACTTCGCCCTCGGCATGGGCGGAAATCACGTGAATGGTTTTGTTGCTGCGCATCCGTGACCCCGATCAATCCAGCCAGTTCGGCAGGTTCAGCGGCGCGTGGCCGGTCAGCGCGGCCTTCACACAATCGGCCATGCTGCCAAAGCGCACGGCGCGGCCGCTGAGGCCCGGGCCATAATGTGCATACTTGCCCGAATTGGTCATCAGGGCCCGTGTCTGTGGCGGAAAAACCGGCTCGCTGATCGAACACCAACAGATGTCCGGCAGCACCTGAACCCCACTCGCCTGCAGCTTTGCCAGCGTGCCGTCAGCCTCAGCTTTGCCAATCACGGCATGGCCCGCCGTCACGATGACATGGATCTGCGGATGCCGCATGCGGCCTTGCAGCAGGGTGGCCAGATGCCGGCATTCCGTCAGCGAGAAATGCGGGCTGCCGAAGGCCACCAGTTCGATCGCTTCGGGGCCTGCGTTCAGCAGCGCCCAAGCCTCGCGCATGTCGACGCGGGTGATCGTTCCCTGGGCCGCATCGCCCAAGGCTGCACCCGCCGCTTCCGGCGTGACGCCCTCGATATGCAGCATCGGCGCTGCCGAGGTCGTCCCGAAAGCCGCGCAGAGTGCCTTCAGGTCATCGCGGTCGGGGCCAGCCCCGGCCAGCCCGCGCAGCAAGGGAATGCAATCGGGCGCTTTCTTACCCGCAAGATAGCCCAGCAATGGCCAAAAGGCATCGTCGATGGCCTCGGGCAACTCTACATCCAGAACCAGCCGCGCCCGGCGCGGGGCATCCAGATAGACGCCGGCCAAAGGCGCACGTCCGGTCAGCGCGATGCACAGGTCCAGAAAATCGGGGTGTTTGGCGGTGCGTGCGCCCAGCACCGTGTTGGCAAAAACCACCGCATTCGATTCAGCCCAGGCGATGTTTTCGCCGCGCTTGGGCACCGTATCCAGCAGATAGGGTGAACAGGTAAAGCTGGGTTTGCAGCCCATCTTGACATAGGCATCCGCCAGCCGCGCCGCTGGCCCGCCAAAGCTGGGCGGCACGCCTTGTGCTTGCCAGTTCGACCGATCGACCGAGATCGCGTTCATGGTGGTCGGTACAGAAACCAGTGCGCCCATATCCGCCATCTTCTGCGCGAACGTCAGGTTCGCAGGGCTGGCATAAATACAACCGTCGATATGGGCCTGGGTCACGTCGATCAATCGGGCCGCACCCTGATTGGCAGCCATGGCGCAAATGATCCGCATGGCTTGTTGCACGGCCTGCCCCTGATCGCCCGACAGCATGGCAATATCGCTTGCGGTCAGGGCAAGGGTCGCCGTTGCGGGCGGTTTGATTGGAATCGACAGCCCCTCGGCCGCGATGGATCCAGCATTGATCTGCGCCGAACCTGCAGCAGAAAGCGCCGCGAATGCCGCTGCCGTCAGGCGCAATACCGGCATGTTGCAGCCGAACATCTCGGCCGCAATCAGCGCGCCCAGCGTCAGCACGTCCTCGTCGCCGCTGAATATCAACGCGGCAGGCCCGCGGCCGGTCAGCGCCAGGTCCAACAAAACGCCCGAACCGGTGCAAGAACCCCGGCTGGACGGCATCATCAGAATGCAGCCGGTCAGCGATCTGCCGTGCAGCGGATGGTGAACATCGATGACAGATCCGGTGGCCGGATCGACCCCGCCCCAGAAACTCAGCGCCTCGGACGTGGCCAGAATCGGCCCTTGGGCGGTCCCGGCCTGAACGCATTGGGCCGGAAGGAGGTCAGATTGGTTCATTTCAGTACAAATCCATGTGCAAAGGGGTCACGGTCGTCGATGAAGATGGTGTTGATCCCGGTCATCCGCGCCCAGCCTGCAATGGAGGGGATGATTGCGTCACGCCCCGCCACACTGGTCGCAGCCTCGATCCGACCTTTGAATATCGAGCCGATGATCGATTCATGGATGAACTCATCGCCAACCTTTAGCTTGCCCTTGGCCGCCAATTGCGCCATCCGCGCCGAAGTGCCGGTGCCGCAGGGCGAGCGGTCAATCGCCTTGTCGCCATAGAACACCGCGTTGCGGGCATGGGCCCCGGGGTGAATTGCTTTGCCCGTCCATTCGATATGCGACAACCCATTGATGGCCGGATGCTCGGGGTGGGAAAATTCGTATCTGGCGTTCAGCGCCGCGCGCAGTTTTGGCGAAAAACCGATCAATTCGGCGGCGGTGAAATCGGCCATGTCGCGGAAGTTCTTCTGCGGCTCGACGATGGCATAGAAATTTCCGCCGTAAGCCACGTCCACCACGATCTCTCCCAGGCCAGCAACTTCGGCCGTCAGGCCCTCGGCGTAAAGAAAGCCGGGTACGTTGGTCAGGCGCACCTCTTCGACAAAACGGCCCTCTTGCCGGTAGGTAATATCGACCTTGCCAGCGGGTGTGTCAATTGACAGCCTGCCCGGTTCGCGCGGGGTGATCAGGCCATTTTCAATGGCCATGGTGATGGTACCGATGGTGCCATGGCCGCACATCGGCAGGCAGCCGGATGTCTCGATGAACAGCACCGCCACTTCGCAATCGGGCCGTGTCGGGGGATACAGGATTGCGCCCGACATCATGTCATGGCCGCGCGGTTCAAACATCAGACCGGTGCGGATCCAGTCGAATTCGCGCAGAAAATGCGCCCGGCGTTCCAGCATGCTGGCACCGTCAAGACGCGGCCCGCCGCCCGAAACAAGGCGCACCGGATTGCCGCAGGTGTGGCCGTCAAAGCAGGAAAAGGTATGCGTTACCATGTTCAGAACCGTTGGGGCGAAAAGGGCGCGAGGTTGATTGCGGGGCTGCGCCCGGTCAGCATGTCGGCCACCAGACGCGCGGTTCCCGCAGATTGTGTAAGACCAAGATGGCCGTGGCCGAAGGCATAGATCACCCGATCCGTGGCGCGGGCGCGGCCGATGGCGGGAAGGCTGTCGGGCAGCGACGGGCGAAAACCAAACCACTGCACCCCGCCGTCGGGTTTCAGCCCGGGCAGAAAGCCCTGCGCCTTTGTCAGCATGGCTGCGGCGCGTTTGTAATTTGGTGGCAGCTTCAGCCCGCCCAACTCGACCGCCCCCCCCACCCGGATACCGCAGGACAGGCGCGTGACCACAAAGCCATGCCCGCCAAACGTCACCTGCGTGCGCAAATCGAACGCGTCGGCGGGCAGCGTGGTGTTATAACCGCGCTCGGTTTCCAGCGGGATCTTCTCATCCAGCGACCGCGCGATCAGGTGCGAAAAGGCGCCTGCCGCGACCACAACCTGATCGGCGAAGTGGGCCGTGCCGTCAGTTGTCCGCAGTTCGACCCCGCGCTCAACGGGGTGCAGCGTGGCAATTTCATTGATACGCAATTCGCCGCCATTGGCGATGAATCGCGCGGCCAGCGCCTGCGTGTAGAGCTTTGGGTCGGCGATGGAAAACCAGCCCGGCGTGAAGGTGCCATGGGTGAACTGCTTTGACAGACCCGGCTGAATATCGGCCATTTCGCGGGCATCAAGGTGATGAAACTCAATGCCATGCGCCGCGCGGGCGGCCCAGCCCGGCTGCGACGCCGCAAACTCGGAGGCACTTTCATAGACCTGCAGATTGCCGTTCTTGTGCAACATGCCCAAGGTGCCGGTGGCGGCCAGAAACGGTTCCAATTCGGCCTTTGAGAGGTCCATCAACGCGGTCTGCGCCAAGGTGGCATCGGCCGCCCGGTGCGGCGAACAAGCTCGCCAGAAGCGATACATCCACGGTGCGATCTGCAGGGCATAGGCAGGCGGCACAGACAGCGGGCCCAGCGGATCCAGCAGCCATTGCGGGGCTTTTTTCATGATTCCCGGCGACGCCAGCGGCAGAATATCGGTAAAGGCAAAGGCCCCTGCATTGCCTGCCGAGGCTCCCGCCGCCGGGCCTTCCCGGTCGATCACCAACACCGAAAGACCACGGGCTTGGGCGGCGAGGGCCGTTGAAAGCCCGACCACACCTGCGCCAATCACGATGACCTGAGCGGCCACCTGACCTTGTGCCATTATCGCACGCCCGACAGGAACATCTGCGTTTCAGCGTGCTGCGGCGCACCGAAAATCTGTTCGGGAGAACCGATCTCGGCCACCACGCCCTGATGGAAGAACGCCACCCGTTTTGATACATCGCGCGCAAAGCCCATCTCGTGGGTGACGCAGATCATCGTCATCCCCTCGTCGGCCAGCATCTTCAACGTATCCAGCACTTCGCCGACCAGTTGCGGATCAAGCGCCGAGGTCACCTCGTCAAACAGCATGTAGGCGGGTGACATCGCCAAAGCGCGCGCAATGGCCATGCGCTGTTGCTGACCACCCGATAGCCGCGAGGGGAAAACGCCGAGCTTGTCGCCAAGGCCAACGTGGGTAAGTTTTTTGACAGCCATTTCTTCGGCGGCCTCTTTTGCCATACCAAGCACCTTGCGTGGCGCCAGCATGACATTTTCCAGCACCGTCAGATGCGGAAAGGCATTCCATTGCTGAAAAACGATGCCGATTTTCTGGCGTAGCTTGTTGATGTCAGTGCCTTTGGCATGAACTTCCGTGCCGTCGATCCTGATGCGACCTGCATCAATCGCCTCCAGCCCGTTGATGCAGGTCAGCAACGTCGATTTTCCCGACCCCGATCCGCCGATGACGGTCACGACCTCGCCCTTGGCAACGGTCAGATTGATCCCTTTCAGGACCTTCAGCGCGCCAAAGGATTTGTGGAGGTTTTCAATCTCAATCATTGGGGGACCACCGTCTTTCGAGATACCCGCCAAGGCGGGCGATGGGGAAGCTGATAATAAAGTAGATGGCGCCGCAAATCAGCAAGATGAACAGGGGCTCCTGCAACCGCGTGACCAGAATTTGCGACGCTTTCAGCAATTCTGTCAGGCCAAGCCACAGCACCAGCGCCGAGTCTTTCATCACGCCCAGGCTTAGCCCGATCCAGGATGGCAGTGCGACCCGCGTCGCAAGCGGCGCCACGATATAGCGCATGTCCTGCCCCCAGGTCATGCCCAGTGACCGCGCCGCGCGCCGTGTTGTGGCGGGCACTGCGTCGATGCCGCCGCGCACGATTTCGGTGCAATAGGCCGCCGTGTAAAGTGACAGCACCACGCAAGAGGTGGTAAACGGGCCCCAGCCGAATCCGATGATCGCCTGGAAAGAATTGGCAAGCACCAGTTGAATCAGCAGCGGCACCGACCGGAAAATATCCAAGATAAAGGTCTGCGGCATCGCCCAATAGGGGCCAATTTGCGAGCGGATCACGCCAAAGACCACCCCCAGCACAGTCCCCGCCGCAACAGAAACCCCGGTGACCGCCAGCGTCATTGCGGCCCCTTTGGCGAGAAAGCCCAGATCAGACAGGGTGAGCGCGGTGCTAAACATCTGTCACGCCTTTCAATAGCGGAACATGCGCCAGGCCATGGCCCGGGCAGCAAGAGTGACGGCCTTCGTGAGCACATAGAAGATGACCGCCGCAATGCCGAAGAATTCAAAGGTCCGGAAGGACCGCGCGTTCAGCTCTTGTGTCACCCCGGCCAGATCCATGTTCATGCCGACCGTAACGCCTAGCGAGGTCATCAGAATGGCCCACACCATCTGATTGGTCATCGGCAGGAAGGAGATGCGCAGCATCTGCGGCACCACGATCAGACGAAACGCCTGAAATGGCGTCATCCCCAGCGAGCGCGCCGCACGGGTCTGGGTTTCGGGAATGGCTTTCAGGGCGCCACGGAAATTCTCGGCCAGATAGCCCGCATTGTTGAAGGCAATACCCGCCAGCAGCGCGGTAAACGGGCTAAGGTGGATGCCGAAACTGCCCAAGCCGAAATGCGCCATGTAGATCTGAAAAAGTGCGGGCGTATTGCGGGCCGTCTCGACCCAGACCGCAGCAATTGCCCGTAACAGACGGCTTTCCGACAGCCGAAACACGGTCAACGCGATGGCGCAGACCAGACCGATCGCCATCGAAAGACCCGCAACCTGCAAGGTCACCAAGGCCCCTTCCAGCATTTGTGGCAGTGCTTTCAGCGCCTGATTCCAATGGAACGTGTAGTTCAGCATCGCCGTCTCGCTTCAACGCAAAAGGGGCGACGGCGCAGGGTTTGCTGCGCCGCCGACGTGAATGCTATCAGCGATAGGCGCCGTCGACAGTCAAATTCGGCAGCTCGCCACCGATCCACTTTTGAAACAGCTCGTCATATCGGCCGGTGCGAACCTGCTGATTAATGAACAGATTCAGATAGTTAATCATTCCATACTCTTCACGATTGGTGAAAAGCGCCACGTAGTCGGTATCGAAGGGCGCCAAGCCGCCAACCGAAACTCCCGGGAAGTTGCCGGATTTCACATTGGCCTGTGCCACGGTTGATGTCGAAACCGTGGCATCGATCTGACCCTGGCTTAGCGCCAGGAAAACATCGGACTGGGTTTGATATGGCCGGAACTCACCGCCACCCCAGGCCTTGACCTGCTCTTCCAGCGCAATCGCCTCATAGGTGCCTGCCGTGGCGCCGACGATTTTGCCCTTCATGTCGTCAAAGGTTTTGATCCCCGATTTGTCATTCGCGCTGACAACCATTTCAAAGGCGAAATAGGGGATCGACATGCCGACCGTTTTCGCACGCTCGAGAGTGTCCGAGGTCGAGGCAACGCCAACATCGACGCGGCCTGACATAAGTGCCGGAATACGTTCGGGGAACGGGGTCTCGACGATCTCGGCAGTTACACCAAGCGCCGCGGCCAGATCGTTGCAATAGTCCACGTCAAAGCCGATCGGGTTGTTGTCGGCATCGCGTGAACCCATTGGCGGAAAGTCGAGCACGACCGCACAGCGCAGCGTGCCGGAGGAGATGATGTCATCAAGCTTGTCGGCATGGGCCGCAGTTGCGATAGCCGTAGCGGCCATGAGGCCGAAAACGAAGAACGGGTGTTTCATTTCTGTCTCCCTGAATTGGCAAGCCTTGATTCACTGCCTTTGACACTATTCGCTTTCGCGCGCTCAAAATCAATAAAAAATACAAATAGTATTCAAAAAGTATGCAACGCCACTCTTCCGCTTCCTCAGCAGACCGGGCAAGGCAGGTTTTGCCCCCTTGGCTCACGGTGCAGGCATCCCAAATGGGCTGTGTCGAAC